>JALZAG010000068.1 GCA_030948445.1 Candidatus Dormiibacterota bacterium | reverse complement strand
CACTCTTGCTCATCGAGAGGTCGGTGGCCAGCCGGCCAAGAGTCAGCCCCTCGAGCCCTTCGACGCTCGCGATGGCGGTTGCGACCTCAAGGATGCCCTGCTTGGTGGCATGGCCACGAGGGGTTTGCCCTGGCACCATGCTTGTATAGCACGAACGGTCGTGCTATGGTCCCCGCCATCACAAACGACCGACCGGTCGTGCTATTCACGGAGGTGGCCACGATGCCCTTGGTGAACGTCAAGCTGATCGAAGGAGTGTTCAATGAGAGCCAGAAGCGCGACATGATTCGCAGGCTCACCGACACGATGGTGGAGATCGAAGGCGAGGCCTTGCGATCCGTGACATGGGTCGTCGTTGAGGAGGTCAAGAGTGGGGACTGGGGAATCGCCGGGAATCCCCTCACGACGGCCGACGTCAAAGCGCTCGCTGCCGGGCAACCTGTCGGATAACGCTGGTGCCTTGGGCTGACGAGGATGTATGACGTCGTCGTCGTAGGAGCACGCTGCGCAGGAGCGTCGGTCGCGACGCTCCTGGCGCGGCGCGGGCACCGTGTGGCACTGGTTGACCGAGCAGCGTTCCCCAGCGACACAATCTCCAGTCACTTCCTGTGGACGCAGGGCGCTGCACGACTTGCATCCTGGGGCCTTCTCGACCGTCTGAAATCGCGGGGTTGCGACCCTATCCCGGCGTTGACGTTCGACTTCGGGTCCGTTGTGCTCGCCGGCCGCCTGCCTGCGGTTCTGGGAGTGTCTGACTGCTTCTGTCCCCGGCGAACCGTCCTCGACACCCTGCTGGTCGATGCGGCCGTCGAGGCGGGTGTCGAGCTCTTCGACCTCACCTCGGTGCGGTCGGTCAGGTGGTCTGAGGGCCGCGCGTGCGGCGTCGACATCAAGCCAGCGTCCGCAGCGGCCGGTCATCTCGAAGCGCGTTTGGTCGTGGGCGCGGATGGTCGCCACTCTTCGATCGCCGCTCAGGTGGGAGCCCAGGCGTACACGCACGAGCCACCGCTGACCTTCGTGTACTACTCGTATTGGAGCGGCGTGCCAACACACTCGCCCATCTATTACATGCGCCCGGGTCAGCTCATCCTTCGCTGGCCGACGAACGACGGTCTCACGTGTGTCTACGTGGGCGGCCGCCACTCTGAATTCGCGGAGTTTCGACGTGACGTCGAGGGCAACTTCATGCGGTCGCTCGAAGTCATTCCTGGGCTGCGCGACGAGCTCGCCGCTGGGCGGCGTGAGGAGCGCTTCCGAGGCGCAGCAGATCTGCCGAACTATTATCGATCCTCGTTCGGTGACGGATGGGCACTCGTCGGCGACGCGGGCCACCACAAGGATCCGACCACCGGATTCGGCATGTCGGACGCATTCGCATCAGCCGAGTTGCTGGCGACGGCTGCCGACGCGGCGCTCGTCGGAGAGCGGCCGTGGAAGCAGGCCTTGGGCGATTATCAGCGACACCGTGATGACGCGACTGCGAACGGTTTCCGCCTGACCTTGAGTGCGGCGTCTCTGGACCCCTTGCCGGTTCATCTACAACGTTTGTACGAGGCAGCGTCCACCCGGCCCGAAGCGGTGACTCAGCTCATAGGCGCGCTCGGGGGCACAACCCCGCTCGGCGACGGGTTCTCAAGAAGGCTCACTGCGGAACTGGCGGGCAGCGAATTGCCGGCGAAGGCCGACGGCTCAGGAGCACGACAGATGTTACGGGGCCCCGCGAGCCGGGAGGGGTTTCAGTTCCACGTGCGGGGGTCGGAGGCGTCCTGAGGCTATCGCTCGGAGTCTGGGGGCGCGGTTGCCTCAGCAACGGTGTCGATGGATCTTCCGAAGGTGATGACGTCCAGCACCTCTTGCGGCGCGGTCGACCGAAGGGCGACCTTGACTAGAGTGCGATCACGTGGCCCGCACGTGGCGCGGCCCGGCCGGCGAGCACCTCGAGCCAGGCTTGGCCCAAGCCCTCGGGGCCGTGACCGGGCACCACATCGACCCAGCCCGCGACGGTGGGAGCAAAGCGCTTCCAGGCTGCAGCAAAGCGGGCGTCGAGCTCCGCACGGCCCCAATCCTGGGTCCGTTTGCGGATCTGGTCGGGAGCGAAGAAGACGGCGGTGCGCGGCCCGGTGAGCGCCTCCGCCCCGGCCAGCTCCTGGTGGGAGACTCCCACGATCGCCTCGTGCACGAGCTGGTCGCCGAGGTGGCGGCGGGCGGCGGCACGCACCTCCGCGTTGCCGGCGACGTCGACGTACGCGGTGGGGACAGCGGGGTCGACCGAGGCCACGTCCTGATAGGTGAGCACGCGGTCATAGCAGCCCAGGCTCTCAGTGAAGGTCACGTTGCCGGCTGAGGTCAGCCCGACAACGGCGATGCCTTTGTCGCGCAGGAGGAAGGCTGCGCTGTAGGCAGTCTTGCTCGAGGCCGACGACACCAGTAGCACCCGAGCTCCGAAGAAGGCGTTGTCCTCGAGTTGGTCGGCGAGCATGAACGCCGTGTAGAAGAGGGGACGGTAGAGGATGATCAGGTCCTCGTCGACAGCGCTGTACGCGGGGTCGGTTGCGCTCGCGCTGTACACGTTGTATGGAGAGGGGAGCTGCGCCCGGTGGGGGCTGGCGTCGCGGAAACCGCGAGTGTCGGCGCGGCCGGGTTGGACAAGAAGGTGCGAGGCCGAAGGCAAGTACCCGTACACGCGTGTCCCGACGTCGAGGCCCTCGGTCGCTGACGCTGCCACCTCGCCGAAGCCCCACACGGGGACGACCCCACGGCCGGGCTCGGTGGGGAAGAAGTCCCAGTAATGGAGGGAGTCGCCCAAGAGGGCGTAGGTGACGTTGTTGGCCGTCATGCCGACCCGGTCGACACGCAGCAGCGCCTGGCCGGCGGCGGGCTCGGGGAGGGCGGACTGGCGCAGCGCCGTGCTGGCCAGGTCGGCTCGGTCGACGGCCAGGGTCCACATCTCGGGCATGGCGGGACGATAGCCGACGGGCATGCCCGGGCCACCCCGGCGCCGTGTGGAGCGCAGGCCTCGAGGAGCTGTCGAGGCGCCTGATCGCCGCATCACCCAGCAGAGTCGCTGCCTGAGGCGTCGCCGCTCCGTGGGACCGCGGTCAGAGCCGGGCTTCAGCTCCTGCTTGAGCACCTTGCCCGACGGGCCCTTCGGCAGGGTGTCGAGGAAGCGAACGCTGCGCGGGTACTTGTAAGCCGCCACGCGTTCCTGGGTGAAAGCGAGTAGCACGCGAACTCTGGGGGCGAGAGCGTGCCGCCCCGAGCTGCGCGCCTCGGCTCGCGGTCCCTAAAACCACCTTGTGCAGGTAGTGCGTCTAGGAATTCCTAGCCACGTACTCTCGGCGACGTTCACGCGGTCGATCGCGACCGAAGCCGGGCCATTCCGTATTCAAATCACGGAGTGGAGCGGGGGACGAGGCTCGACTCGCGACCCTTACCTTGGCAAGGTACCGTTCAAATTCCGTATTCAGGAGGGCCGAAATCGGCGTAAGGGTGACTACCAACGCCCAATTCCTACTGGGATCCACGCTGAACACAACGGGATCCACAGTGACCACACGGCCATCCAACCTGACCACAAGATGCTTAGGTTGGAGGAGCGCGGTCGGCAACGCACGGACTAGGGCGTCAAGGTTAGGGAAGACTGACAGCGGAGACGAGGCTCGAACTCGCGACCCTTGCCGGGGCAGTGATCCACCAAACGCTGGGCCGGGTGACCCCCCGCGTCACTGAACTTTCGATGCTCCCGGCCGGCCGTCTGGACCTGGTCTGCGGCGTTGTTGCCCACATCATGGCGGTCCCGGCATATCGGGCCAAACTGAGTAGGGGCAGCGTCGCATGACTTCGTGGCGTGACTTTGCTGAAGTGGGTGCTGACCTGCTTCGGCGCCGTTGACCCTCGACGAAGCGATTCCTAGAGTCCGTCCCGTGCGGGTAATGCTGCTGAGTAGCTCAATATCGTTCGTGCCGCCCCCAGACGCAACCACGGTGGTGGAACGGCTCCCCGCCAACCAGGGAGCCCCACGGAGCCTGGTTGGCCGGCGGGCCATCACTCCGCTTCTGCTCGCTTTCACCGTCGGAGTCTTAACCGCGTGCGGCGGAAGTGAGGGCACGACTCCAAGCATCGCTGCGGTCACGATCACACCGAGGCCCGCGGCTTCGTGGCCGCCGGGCGGCCGGGCACCGGCGGGGTTGATCGGTACATGGAGGCAGGTTATCAATGATCAGAGCCTGGTCACGATCATGACCCTCGCGGCCAACACGTACGACCTCTCCAACAGGTTTGGGGAAGGCAGCGGAAACATTGTGGTCAACGGGAACGAGATCGACTTTTTCAACAACGGCCACCCCTGTGGCCTGCGCCTGCCAGAGGGGGTGGGCCGCTACCAGTGGAGCCTGCACGGGACCGTCCTGTACCTCGCACCACTCAACAGCGATCCCTGCGGGCGCATCGACTACCTCGTGAATCAGAGCTATGCAAGGACCGGGGGCTGAGGCCCGTGAGACCAACGGGGAGGGCCTAGCTCAGCCTCCATCCCGGTGCTATCAAGCGTTGAGTACGTACGACGCTGGTCATCGGCGCCTTTTTCGAATTGAACCGCCCCGGGTGAGTTGGAGGCTCGATTCCTTGAGAGGGTGGACACATCGCCTGAGCCGCTCTTGCTCCGCAGCTGTGCCCGATCTACCGGCGAAATGCGGGTGCAGTAGTACGTGATGACCACCCTCACAACGACGGGCGAGGCCGGGCGCATGGTGTTGCCCGCTTCGGCTCGCGGGCCCTAACACACCTTTCTGCAGGTAGTGCGTCTAAGAATTCCTAGACACCTACTGTCGGCGAGTTTCACGCGGTCGGCCGCCGACCGAAGCCGGGCCAATCCGTATTCAAGTACGGAGTGGAGCGGGAGACGAGGCTCGAACTCGCGACCATTACCTTGGCAAGGTACGCTTCTAACTCTTATTCGGGAGAGGTCAAGAATGGCCTCTAGACGAGTACTTACCTCCAATTTCCACGGCGATCCGCGCTGACACGCGGGCGGCCACTGCGACCGGAAAGAAGCAAGCAGCGAGATGACCGGCAATCGATGTGACATCAACGACTGCGTCAGACATCAGATTGTCATCGTAGACAACAAGCCCCGGCGTAATGTGGCTCCAGCGGCGACGTCCTCGGTTGGCTCCGTGACCGACGGACGCGCCATGTTCGAAGCCCGGCAACCGCCGGTTGACCGAGCGGGTGGCGTGCGGAAACCCGATACGGTGGTGATGGCGGACAGGACTGTGCCCGGCAAGCAACGGACACGGTTTCCTGAAGTGCGTTACCCTCATCCGAGGCATTCGGTCAGACCCGGGTCCTGCGCATCGAGGAGAGACGTGACGGGATCCGACTTCTGACACCCGGGGCCGCCATCCGCCGACGGTTTGAGGCATGCGTGGCCGACTGGGACGGCACGATGGTGCCGAATCGGGCCTCCGACGCGAGCAGACTGCGGGAGCTTACCGAGGGCCTTTGTGCGACGGGCTTCGACGTCATCGTCATTACCGGCACGCATGTCGATAACGTCGATGGGCAACTCAGAGCCCGCCCGGCTGGCCCGGGCCGGCTGCTCCTCTGCGTCAATCGTGGCTCTGAGGTGTTCGAGTGCGGTCCGTCCGGTCCGACCCTGCTTGTACGTCGCGAGGCCACCGGCCAGGAGAATGCGCAACTGGACCGCGCAGCTGCCCTGACGGTGGACGGTCTGCGCGACCGCGGCCTTGAGGCCGCGATCGTGGCCCAGCGGCTCAACCGTCGCAAAGTGGACATCATCCCCGTGCCGGAATGGGCGGATCCACCGAAGGCGAGGATCGCCGATCTGGTCGCAGCCGTCGAGGCGCGTTTGCAGGCCACCGGGATCGCGTCCCTGTCTGAGGTGGTGGCCATCGCGGAGGCGGCATCCACCGAAGCCGGCCTGCCGAACGCGCGGATCAGCAGCGACGGCAAGTACGTCGAGATCGGTCTCACCGACAAGGCCGATGCGGCACGATGGACGTTCGCCGATCTGTGGGAACACGGCATTACCGCGGCGGATGTGATCATTGCGGGCGACGAGTTCGGCGAGCTCGGAGGGGTGCCCGGCAGCGACTCCCTGATCCTTGTGGCTCAGGCGGAAGGCGCGCTTGCCATCACCGTGGGTGCGGAGCCCTTCGGAGCGCCACCAGGTGTGCTGGCGTTGCCCGGTGGCCCCGATCGAATGATGGATGTGCTGGAGGATCAACTCCGTCGGCGTCGACGGGGAGAGCCACCCCTACCACGACCCACCGCGGATTGGCGCGTCGCTGTCGAAGGCCTCGATGACGAGCGCGAGCGCGAGCGGGCGTCCATCCTCACGGTCGCCGACGGCTGCATCGGCGCCATCGGCGTGCCCATCCTGGCGCAGCCCGGGGCGCCCCCCGAGACGCTTGCCGCGGGGTTCTACGAGGCGGAGGGCTCCGCTGAGCACCTGCGTCCGCTCCCCGGGTGGAACCAACTCGCGACGCCTCTTGCGGCGACTGCACGGGTGTCCCGAGAGCTCGACCTGCGCAGCGGGGTGATTGCGCACAGTGTCGAGCAGGAAGGGCACCAGCTATCTGCCATCGGATTCAGCGCGCTGCAGGAGCCGGGGACCGGGGTGGTCTGGGCTGCCGGCGATTCCGCGCTGCTCGAACCATCCGACGGCGGGGGCGTCGACACTGTGGTCACAACCTCGCAGAGCGGTGGTGTCGCGGTGCATGTGCATGACGAGCAGCGCCGCGATCGCGACGGGGCAGTGCTCGAGCGCATCGCGGTGTTCGCGCGCGGCGACGGGCAGGCCGCGCGGCCGCGCGCGGAGACAGCGCGAGCACTTGGGGTGAACGCTCTGCACCGCGCCCACCGCGAGGCGTGGGCGCGGCGCTGGCGCGATGCCGACATCCTTATCACCGGCGACGATGTCCTGCAGCGAGACATGCGGTTCTCGCTGTTTCACCTGATGGGGGCAGTGGCAACGCGGGGAGAAGCAGCACTCGGGGCGCGAGGCCTCAGCGGAGACGGCTACAACGGGCATGTTTTCTGGGACTCGGATGTCTTTGTCGTTCCCTTCCTCGCAGCGACGTGTCCGGCTGCGGCCAGGGCGATGCTGGAGTACCGCGTCCGGCGCATCGGCACAGCAGTGGAGCAGGCACGCGAGCTGGGGCGGCGGGGTGCGAAGTTTCCCTGGGAGTCGGCGAGCACGGGTCGGGAGATCACCCCCGCGATGGTCATTGGACCGCGTGGAGAGAAGGTCGTCGTGCGCAACGGCGAGATGGAGGATCACATCGTCGGGGACGTCGCCTGGGCGGCGTGCCGCTACGACGACTGGACTGGCGACGAGTCGTTTCGCCGCGGACCTCTGACACGAGTGCTCGTCGAGACCGCGCGGTATTGGACGTCTCGCATCGTGCGTGACGACGATGGCTCAGCGCACATCCGTCACGTCATCGGACCTGACGAGTACCACGAAGACGTCGATGACAACGCCTTCACGAATGTCATCGCCCGATGGAACCTACGGGCAGCGATGGCTCGGGCCGGAGCACAGTGCGATGAACGTGAGGTGCGCACCTGGGGCGCCCTCGCGGACCAGCTCGTCGACGGGCTTAATCCGGACACTCTTGTCTACGAGCAGTTCGCGGGGTTTTCGCAGCTCACGCCGTTTCCGCTGCGCGAGACATACGGGGCAGCTCCTCTGGCGGCCGATTCGGTCATTGGCTTCGACCGCGTCAAGACTCTGCAGGTGGTGAAGCAGGCCGACGCCCTCATGTTGCATCTCATGGTGCCCGACGAGGTGCCGCAGGGCTCATTGGCTCCCAATCTCGACCGCTATCTGCCGATCACCGCGCATGGCAGTTCGCTGTCACCGGCAGTTCACGCGGCTCTGCTCGCGCGCGTCTCACGCCACGCGGAGGCCCTGGACCTGCTGCACTACGCAGCCGGCCTGGACGTCGATGGCACCTCACCAACCACGGCGCATGGACTGCATGTTGCCACCATGGGAGGCGTTTGGCTGGCCATGGTGGAGGGCTTCGCTGGCATCCACGCCGAGGGTGACGGCCTTCGAATCAGTCCGCGCATCCCCGCCATCTGGCAGGAGGTCACCATCCATCTGGTATTCCGGGGGGTGCGCGTCCAGCTGGACATCCGCGGCGAGGAGGTCAAGGTGGAAACCGATCGGCCCCTGCGCGTCACGATCACGCGAGATCAGTGAAAGCGTCAATCCCCTCTGCGCGCCAACGGGCAGACCCCGCCAGACCGCGATGGTAACGTCAGAGATTGGTCACGGTGGTAGTCGCCCCACGGCAACGGTAGAGGAGGAGCAGCACAGACGCGTGTGCAGGCAGGACGAAGACCACGACCAGTGCATCGTGGCATGCCCATGACCGAGCGTCACGTCGTGATGGTGGCACCGCCCTGGTACCCGGTCCCACCTCATGGATATGGTGGGATCGAACTCGTCGTTGGGCTTCTGTGTGACGCGCTCCGGCACGCGGGGCATCGTGTCACTCTCCTGGGCGCTGACGCATCCGAGCGCGATGCCATCCCCCTCGCCCCGCGCTCATGGCGAGCGGATCTCGGAACGCCGACTGAACGTCTGCGTGAGCTGACGTACGCAGCCCGTGTGGCGGATACGCTGACGGCACTCGGCACGGTTGACGTCATCCACGACCACTGCGGTTTCTCCACACTGATCGCTGCGTCCCTGACGGGGGTCGCTCCCGTCGTTCACACCGTGCACGGCAACATCCCGGAGCCCTACGCGTCATTTTACTCGTCAGTTGCGCGCCGGACGGGATTCGTATCAATCAGCGCCGCACAGCGACGCAGCATGACCGACCTGCCATGGTTGGGTACGGTGCACAATGCGGTCGACGTCGACTCCCTGCGAGTCGCTGCCGCCGACAAGGAGCCGTACCTCCTCTGTCTTGCGCGCATCTGCCCCGACAAGGGGCAGCACGTTGCCATCGAGACGGCTCACCGCGCGGGGATGCGGCTAGTTCTCGCCGGCAAGGTTGAGGACATACCGGAGGCGACCGAGTACTTCGAGCGATACATCGCTCCAGCAGTGGACGGCGACCGTGTCGTGCACGTGCTCAACGTCGCTGGCGAGGAGAAGGCGCAACTGTTGGCGCGTGCGCACGCGATGCTCGCCCCACTCCAGTGGGACGAGCCGTTTGGTCTTGCGATGGTCGAGGCGATGGCCAGTGGCACTCCGGTGATCGCAATGGCTCGAGGCGCCGCACCGGAACTTGTCGCCGAGGGAAGCACCGGGTTTCTCGTGCAGGATGTGGACGGTATGACCGCCGCAGTGCAGCTGGCGGGCGGAATCGATCCTCGAGCTTGTGCGGCGGCAACTCGCGCCCGCTTCAGCCCGTCAGTTATGGCCGCTGCCTATCTTCAGGTGTACGAGAGGGTCATTGAGAAACCGCTGGTCCTGCCCGATCCAACTGAGCTCCGCGCGGTCCTCGGCGAGGCCATAGTCGCCCGCCGCCCGGTGATGTCGCGCACGGCTGAGCCCTTGCTGCCGGCGGGGATTCCCGTCTCAGGACAGTAGGTCCGCGTCACGCTCGCGGGCGGGGCGCCTGGGCTCTAGCTGCGGAGGCTCGCTGATGGGGCAGGGATATCGTCGTCGGCGGGTCGGCCGACGCCCATGGGTGAAGCGTTTCCGCCGCCCTCCTGAAGGAGGCCATCGGGAGCAGTCGGCCCATAGCAGCGGGCTATCCTGCTCCCGCAGGGGCTGGGGACCGTCACGGTCGCCAGACAGGGAGGGATACCGGTGACAGCTGAGATCAGCTGAAGTTCGAGATCAGGCGTTGGAGCGGGAGACGAGGCTCGAACTCGCGACCCTTACCTTGGCAAGGTACGCTTC
>JALZAG010000034.1 GCA_030948445.1 Candidatus Dormiibacterota bacterium | reverse complement strand
ACCATCCCCGTGCTGGTGGCCGCAGCGCTGATCAGTGTGCTGAAGTCGCGCTGGCGGTGGCTGTGGCTGTTGTACCCGGCGGCTGTCGGGTTTGCGGTGCTGTTGATGGCCGAGCACTACCTCACCGACACCCTCGCCGGCGTTGCTGTCGCGCTGGTGGCCATGGCGGTGGTGAGTGTCCTGCCGATGCGGCTGGTCAGCGGTGCGGTGCCAGGCGATGTCGGACTGGTCCGCAGGCGCGGGGATCCCGAACCGGCGTAGCGGCGGCGAGAGATACGCCACAATGCTGAGGTGAGCCATGGATCCTCCGAGCGCACCCTCAGCGGGGCGATCTTTGACCTTGGCGGTGTGATGACGGAGCCGCTGGGCCGTCACCGCGAGGCCATCGTGGACCCGGTCCAGCTCGACCTTCTGCGCTTCTTCGTCAACGAGTTCAAGGACGTGTACCACCTGCCGACCGGGGCCCACGACCTGCACCTGCTGGAGACCGGGGTGATCTCCGACACCGAGTACTTCGACAGGATGACGGCGCGGTACATCGCGCAGGGCGGTCACGATGCGGTGGATGCGCGCCTCGCCGAATACGTGGTTTTTGGCCATGGCATGGTCGCGTGCGCGGCGATGATCGATGTGGTGCGCCAGGTGAAGGGAGCGGGTTATCGGACAGCGCTGCTCACCAATATCTCGCGCAGCGGCGAGGCACTCTGGCGCTCGCTGCTCCCGGTCGACGAGTTGTTCGATGTGGTCGTGGACTCCTCGCAGGTCAAGCTGCGCAAGCCCGATCGCGCCATCTTCCTGCTCACCTGCGAGCGTCTTGGGCTGGCGCCCGAGGACTGCCTCTTCGTGGACGACCTGCGCTGCAACGTGGACGCGGCGACAGAACTTGGGATGACGACAATCCAGTGCGACGACCCGGTGGCCATTGCCGACCAGGTGGCGGAACTTCTCCTGGGCAGGCCGGTTGCAGCAGAGCCCGAGTCCGCCGTCGTTCGAGGGTGACCGTTCCCGCCGCCGTCACCGTCGCCGACCTGACCGTGTCGTCACCGGACGGGCGGCTGCTCGCGGCGGCGACGCACATCGGCCCGGTGCGCAAGGAGAACCAGGACGCCTTCGCCGCCACGCCGTTGCGCGGCGGCGCTGGCGTCGGACTGCTGGTGGCCGATGGCATGGGCGGGCTGCCCGGCGGTGGCGAGGCGGCGCTTGCCGCCGCGGCTGCGGCCGCAGGTGTGCTTGCCGGTGGCGCAGCAGACAACGAGACGGTGGTCGCTGCGGTGCTGGCGGCCAACCGGGCGGTCGGCACCGTCCGCGCGCAGATTGGAGGACAGCCTGGCACCACGCTGACCGTGGCCGCAGTCGCCGGGGAACGAGCTGCGATCGGGCATGCCGGTGACAGCCGTGCCTACCTTGTGAGGGGGAGCCAAGCGTCGGTCATCACCAGCGATCATTCCTGGGTGGGGGAGCAGGTGCGGGCGGGCGTGCTGCCGCCGGGGTCTGAACGACACCACCAGCGTCGCAACATGATCACCAGGGCGGTCATGGGCGACGAGCTCGAGCCAGAGATCCTGACGGTTGAGCTGGCGCCGGGTGACGTGCTGATGCTGTGCAGCGACGGGTTCTGGGAGCCGCTGACCGACGCAGACATCGCCGTTCTGCTGGCAACGCCGGGGCCGCTGACTGCAGTCGTCGAGCGGGCGGCCGAGGCGGCGCTCACGGCCGGAGGGACGGACAACGTCACCCTCATCGCGTTGCGACTGGACAGCTGAGGAAATCGCCGCGCAGGCGCGCACTGACAGGCAACCCATGGCACGATTGGCGCGGCCGTTACCAACCCGGGGTCTGCCTCGTTCTGACTGCACCCCTTCTTCGCGCCAGCCAACCAGGAGATCCCGATGCCTCGTCGCCAGCACCCCCGCGCGGTCAAGTACTGCGCCCATTGCGGGTCGGGCTACGACGGCTTCAAGGCGATGGAGCTGCGCGGCCGTTACTGCTCGCCGGGGTGCCTGGCAGCCGCGCGGGCTGCCCACCGAGCCGTGCCCCAGCTCGCGGGTGGGGCAGACACCGCCCCGATCCTCGCCCAGTGACCCCCGTCGGGTGATCGACGCACCCGGCTGACGATCGGGCAGACTCCCGCCGATGGCACGTCTCTACGCACAGCTCTGCGCGCTCGTCTTTCTTGTCGTTGGTGTCGGCGGCCTCGCGGCAGGGAGTGCGGGGCCACCAGCTCCCAATGGGGGCGGCAACGTCGGCAGCCTCATCCTCCACCTCACCTGGGCACGCGACGCGCTCGACATCGGGCTGTTGCTGGTCTTCGGCTACGTCGGCTTCATCGCCCCGCGGCGCCAGGGCAGGCTGCTCGTCGGCGCGGTTGGGCTGGTGCTCTTCGCGCTGGCGATCGTCGGCTTCCTGGTCGGGGATGACGCGGCGGCAACCAAGGGGTTCCTCGGTCTGCACTTCACCACCGCGCTGAACATCCTCGACCTCGTCGTCGGGCTGGTCGCCATCCTGGCAGCGCTGGGGACGGTCGAGGATCCCGAGCCGGCTCCTCGGTCAGTGCTGCGCGGCTGAAGCGCGCGGCCGCCGGACATCGCGCCAAAGCCGGCGCTGGTCAGCGGCGGCCGTTGGTCTCGTTGTGGATGCGCACCGAACCCTCGACGGACACGGGCTCGTCGTCGTGGACCACCTTGTCGACCTGGTGGCGGGCGATGTCCGCTGCGGCGCTGGCGAACGGGGCGACGCGCCGGACGGTGCGCTCGGCCACCTGGTAGCCGTCGCGGGCGGCGGCCCCGAAGGCGGCCAGCTGCTGGCGGGTCTTGGTGCCCGGCTGAGGGGCGACGCAGATGCCGACGACGGCCCCGATAAGGCTGCCATGAACGAAGCCGCGGACGTAACCCATGTCTGCCTCCTCCAGATCGCGATATGACAGCGACCACCCTACTACGTGAGTGCCGTCGAAGCCCACTCGCCGTCTGGGGTGATCCTCAGGTGCTCCACCGGGCGCCCCCCGATGAGGTGTTCGTCGATGAGCTCGTCCACGTCCTCGGCGCTGAGGTTGCCGTACCAGACGCCGTCGGGGTAGACAATCAGGATCGGGCCCTGGTGGTGCTGTTGGTTGCAGCCCATTCGGGTCGTCCTGACGTGGGTGAGCCCGCGCCTCTCGAGCTCGTCTCGCAGGCGCAGGAGGACGCGCTCGCTGCCCATGCCGCCGCAGTGGTGCCGCCCGACGGTGGTGCACACGAAGACGTGCAGGTTGCGCCGCGTCTCCGCTGGATCCATGGCTCCGATGGTGACGCAGGAGGACGGTGCGGCGCCCGCTGCGGCCGGTGCGCGCGGTGCGTCAGAGTTGGCCCGGTATGGAGATGAGCTTCGCCTTCTTCGCTGACGCGGCCACGGTGCCGCCTGACGGCAAGGTCTACGTGCTCGGTGGCGGCTTCAGTGCATTGGCGCTGCCGCAGCTACCGGGGATGGCGAGCTTCGCCATCGTCGCCGGATTCCGGTTCACAGCGGCGGACGCCGGCGCGGTCCAGGTCATCGAACTGCGCTTTGTCGACAACCTGGGCAAGCTGGTCCTGCCGCCCACAACGATGCGCTTCGAGTCAGCCGGACCGCCCCCGACGGGCGCCGGCGAGGTGAGCGTCTCGACGGTGACGGTGCTGCACCCAACCCTCGGCGAGCCCGGTGAGTACGCCGCCGAGTTCTGGCGCGAGGACACGCTTCTGACCACCGTCCGGCTCCACGTGCTCGAGCAGCAACCGCCCCTCACCGCGCCCGGGGGGCCACCGCCAGCCTGACCTAGCGCGTCTGGCCGGCCTCGTACTCGTAGAAGCCTCGTCCACTCTTGCGGCCCAGATAGCCGGCAGCGACCATCCTCTTCAGAAGGGGCGGCGCTGCGTAGTCGCGGATCGCGTACTCGGCGTAGAGCGCGTCGCAGACGAAGAGCGCGGTGTCGAGGCCGATGTAGTCGAGCAGCTGTAGTGGTCCCATCGGGTGGCCACAGCCGAGCCGCATGCCCTCGTCGATGTCGTCCTTGGTGGCGAACCCGGACTCGTAGAGCCGCACCGCATTGTTGAGAAACGGGATCAGCAGCAGGTTGACGATGAAACCGCCGCGATCCTGCGCCACGATCACCCGCTTGCCGAGCTTCTCGCCGAGCGCTCGGGTCTCGGCGAGGGTCTGGTCGCTGGTGGCGATGGTGCGCACCACCTCGAGGAGCTTCATCACGGGGGCGGGGTTGAAGAAGTGCGTACCGATGACGCGGTCCGGCCGGTGCGTGGCCCGCGCGATCTCCATGATCGGAAGTGACGAGGTGTTGCTCGACAGGATGGCGTGCTCGTGGACGATCTGGTCGAGGCGACCGAACAGGTCCACCTTGTCGGCCAGGCGCTCGACGATCGCCTCAACGACGAGGTCGCAGTCGCCCAGCTCGTCGAGGTCGGTGCTGAAGCTCAATTGCGAGCTGATGCG
The DNA here is from genome assembly GCA_030948445.1 of Candidatus Dormiibacterota bacterium. The sequence goes on along the minus strand of JALZAG010000034.1, from coordinate 248 downwards.
CTCGACATCCTCGTCACTGAGCTTGCCGCCAGAGCGGCCCCGTTCGAGCGACCGCTCCACCCGCTTGCGGCCGGCGCTGAGTGCCTCCTCGCCCGCCTCGGCCACCCGGGTGCGAAGCCCACTGCGCGCGCACACCTCGGCGATGCCCGAGCCCATCAGTCCGGCACCCACGATGCCGACGGTCCTGATCTCCATGGCTGCCTCCAGAGGTGGTTGCTCATGACGCGGGCGACCCACCACGACCGGGC
>JALZAG010000024.1 GCA_030948445.1 Candidatus Dormiibacterota bacterium | reverse complement strand
ACGTGGCAGTTGATGTCTGCCTTGAGGAAGTCGGCCACCTTGCCCATCGAGACCAGCCCGGTGCCGAGGTGGACCTTTCCGGAGATCTCGAAGCCGATGTAGTGACGGATGGGGGTTGGTGTGTCCATCAGCCCGAGCAGGTCATCGCGGCCCATCACCTCGGCGGTGTTGCGCTCGACGAGCGCCATGCGATCGGCGGCGGAGGAGACGGTCACGGGTCGCCGAGTGTAGGTTGCGCGATGCCGCTCACCGTCTCCCCGGAGGCGAACCGGGTGCGCGCGGCTCCACAGAGGACGGTGACGCCCCCGGGTCCCATCGCCGTCCAGGTGCCCCCCTCCCAGACCGCACCGCTGCGCTCGTCGACCCCCACGAGCGTGGTGTCGCGCCCCAGCGCCTCCCGGGCGGAGGGGATCCAGCGCTCGCCGAAGGTGTCGAAATGGGGGAGGAGGGCGCACTCGGGGACGACCCCGAGCGCGTCGACGGGCCGGCGCGTGTCGTGCTGCGGCCAACGGTCGCGCACCAATGTCCATCGGCACAGCGCCATTGCGCCAGCCGATGAGCCCGCCAGCGCCGCGCCGCCGCGCCACGCGGCGACGATCGCATCCCAGACGGGGCTCCCCCCCAGCAGCTGGACGGTGCGCCCGGGGTCGCCCCCGGCCAGGTACACGAAGCCTGCAGCACGCGCGGCTTCGACAGAGGCGATCGCGGAGGCGTCGGTGCGCGAGTGAACCCGCAGCTCGGTCACATCCACGCCGAGGCTGGCGAACCACCTGCGCGCGCTGGCCACGGCCTGGTCAGGGCGGGTGCGGATGGCGGCGCAAACCACGTAGGCGGGACCGCCCTTCGCAACGCGCGCGAGCACGCGGTCCTGCTCCTCATTGCCCGGCTGGAACTCGGCGCCACCAACCAGCGCGAGGGCACCCTTCACAGCGTGACGCACCCTGCGACGGTCAACGGCCCCCGGCTCCCTACACTGACGCGCGCATGATCGACACCGAGAAGTACGCGGCCGCCACCGTGGTCTCGCGCCGCGACCTCGCCACCGATCTCTGGGTGGTGCGGATCCGGCCCGACTGCGAACTGGCGTTCCGGCCTGGGCAGTACGTCACTCTGGGGCTCGAGCTGGACGGCCGCATCGTCGAGCGGCCCTACTCGATCGCCTCGGACCCGGCTGAGGAGGAGATCGAGCTCTTCATCGAGCGCGTTCCAGACGGCGAGCTTTCTGCGCCGCTGCACGACGTGCCCCTCGGCGAGACCACGCTGGTCCGCAAGCGCTGCAAGGGTCTGTTTCTCAAAGACGCCCCGGTCCTCGACCAGCCTCACCTGTTCGTGGCTACGGTCACTGGCATCGCCCCTTTCGTCAGCATCCTGCGCAGCCTGCGACGGCGGCAGGGGAGTGGGGAGTGGAGCGCGGACAAGCCCGTGCTCGCGCTGCAGGGTGCGAGCCGCTCGGAGGAGCTGGGGTACGAGGAGGAGCTCCGCACCCTCGACCGCACGTGCGACTGGTTCACCTACGTGCCCACGATCAGCCGGCCGTGGGATGACCCGGAGTGGACGGGCGAGACGGGCCGTGTGGAGGACGTGCTGCGCAAGCACGCCGACGCCGTCGGCCTGCGCCCGGGGCACGGCGCCATCTACCTCTGCGGACACCCGGGCATGATCGCCAACGGCCGGGGCATCATGCGCCGCCATGGCTTCGACGACAAGGAGATCCGCGAAGAGCAGTACTGGCCCGACTAGGCGAAGGGGGATCCTGATCCCCTGCGCTACTTGAATCCGTAGCGGCCTTCGTGGAAGTCGCCGGTGTCGATCCACTGCGCGATCACCAGGTCGACGACTGCGTCGTTGACCTCGGAGAGCCCGAGGGTCCGCGCATTGCCCTCGATCGCTTCGAGTACCTGGCCGCGCACGAAGTCGGGAATCCGCTCGAACCGGCTGCGAGCCGAGTCTGTCCAGGGCAGGGCGTTGCGATCGCGCTCCTCGATGGCGTGGGAGACACGGCCCCAGAGCTCGTACTTCACCTCCATCTCGGCGGGGGTGATAGTGGTTCCGAGCCCCAGCTTGCGAGCGGTCCATTCGACGCGCCACCGGGTCAGATCGCGGCAGAACTCGGGGATCTCAGCAAGTCGTGCCTCGGCCTCGGGCGTCCAGCTGAACACCACCTCGGTGCCGGTGCGCTCGCTGAGAGGATGCCCGTAGCCGAGCTTCTTTCCCAGGGTGCGCACGAACAGGTCGGTTATCTCCTCGACGCGATCCCGCTGGGCGCGAGTCTCGACGACGCGCTCGGCCATGCTCACGGCTCGATCAGGGGCGATGTGGCTGACGGCCGCGCGCTCACGACCCGCCGCCGCCGCCGCCTGGCCCTCGGGTGTCCAGGCAACCGCCGGACGATGTGGCACGGGGCAGCCGGGAGCGCCGACGTCGTGCGGGACGGGGCAGCGGGGCGTCTCCGATTCGCCGGGCATCGCGGCCTCCTTGCTGGCGCAGGCTCACGCCGATTCTACGCGGGTGGTGCACGCGGCCTGCGCGCCCGGGAGCGGGACCGCTGTCGCTATCATCGACAGCGCGGTCACGGGTGATGCTCCGGTCGGTGCCGGCCAGTCATGCGGGGCGGTCGACGCTGCATCTGCGTGGCAGGGAGCGGATGTACTCCAACATCTACGTCGCCCTCGACAACTCCGAGCACTCGGACACCGCAAGCACGGTCGCGCTTGAACTGGCCAGTGCATTCGACGCCCGTGTCATCGCGATGCACGTGTACGCCGCGCGGATGCACGACTACCGGTTCAAGCAGATGGAGTACACGCTGCCCGAGGAGTACCAGGACGAGGCTGAGCTACTCCGGCAGCGACGCATCCACGACAGCCTCATCAGCACCGGTCTCGAGTTGATCAGCGACAGCTACACCGACGTCCTCCGTTTCCGTTGTCTCGAGCGTGGGGTTCCCTTCACAGCACGCAGGCGCGACGGCCGTAACTGGGAGGAGCTGGTCGCCGACATCGACGAGAGCGAGGACGTCGACGTGGTGGTGATGGGCGCGCTGGGAACAGGGGCAGTCAAGGAATCGCAGCTCGGCAGCGTCACCGAGCGGGTGGCGCGCCGGATCCGCCGCGACCTGCTCATCATCCGCACCACCGGTGAGGCGGCGATGGAGGGCGGGATCCTCGTCGCCATCGACGGCTCGCCACAGTCGTTCGCCGGCCTGCGCACGGCGCTGGCGCTGGGTCGGGCGCTTGGCAAGCGTGTCGAAGCCGTTGCCGTCTACGACCCGTACCTGCATTACGCGGTGTTCAACGGCATCGTCGACGTTCTCTCCGAGAAGGCCTCCAAGGTGTTCCGATTCAAGGAGCAGGAGGCGCTCCACGAGGAGATCATCGACACCGGTCTTGCCAAGATCTACGAATCCCACCTGCGCGTTGCCCGCGCCACTGCCGCAGAGGAGGGTGTCGACCTCCCGATCACGCTGCTCGACGGTAAAGCGTTCGAGCGGGTCCTCCGCCACGCGCGCGAGACCAAGCCCTGGCTGCTGGTGCTCGGTCGCATCGGGGTGCACTCAGATGCCGGCATGGACATGGGCAGTAACACCGAGCAGCTGCTGCGCCTGGCGCCGTGCAACGTCCTGGTGAGCAGCGGGAGCTTCACCCCGCCCATTGACGTGCGCGCCGACGCGTCGATGGTGTGGACGCCAGAGGCGGAGGATCGCATGGCCGCGGTGCCAGCCGGGGCCCGTGGTTTGGCTCGCACCGCGGTGTTGCGCTGGGCGATGGAGCGGGGGCACAGCGTCGTCTCATCCGGTGATGTCGCCATCGCTCTCGATGAGCTGATGCCCTTCGCGCGCGTCCAGCGCAAGATCGCC
>JALZAG010000023.1 GCA_030948445.1 Candidatus Dormiibacterota bacterium | reverse complement strand
CAACGTAGGTCGGTGATCCGTTGGCGGGCTCGCTGACGATGCCACCGCGCCGGAAGCTGTGCCACAGTGCATCAGCGATCTGGTTCACTTGGGCGGTGAAGGACGGGACCGACGTGCCGACCTGTGCGTCGAGACGTGGTGGATCCGCCGCCACTACCTGCAGCTCACTGCAGTACTCGGGTCCATACACCGGGAGGCCCACAGCGCCGATGCGCAACTTGTCGTGCACCACCCGCCCCACCTGGACATACACCGTCTCTCGCATGGTCCACGTAGTTGCATCCTCCGAGGCCGCCACGGCACCCGCAATCGGAGGCCCGACTGGCTCGTAGAAGTTCGCCGCGGTGTACGCGGGCGAGTCCAGCAGCGTCGCGATGGCGGCCGAGGGATTGTCGAACGCTGCGCTGGACGCTGCGGCGATCTCCTGCTGTTGGTACGCGTTCAACTGGTCAGCGATCCCCTGCGCCGTCGTGGAGTAGTCAGCGTTCTGCTGCGCCGCTGTCTTGACCGCCTCGGGTGGGACGGCCACCGTGGTCGGACCCGTCGGTGAGCCGATCGGCAGCGGCGATTGAATCGTGGCTGTGGCGATGAGCCCGGTCGCGGGATTCCCCGCGAGCGATGGAGCCACTGTCACGTAGTTGCGGCTTGCGCTGCCGGTCGTAGGATCGACGACGGCGGTGGGAAGCTGCTGACTGGGGATACACACGGTCCCCAGAGGCGGCCCCGACGAGGTGGCCAGCACGCCGTTGCCGTCATCCTGCGCGGTTGGCGCAGAGGGCGGCGGTAGTCCGCAGCCGAGAGTCGCTCCGATGCCCAAGGTGTTGCCACCACCCGAGCCGCTACAACCCACCACGCCGCGGCCCACCTGTGCGTATGCAGCAGAAGGTCGTGCGAAACCAAAGGCGACCATGGCTGTGACGAGCAAGCCGAGTGATCGTCTCAAGCCCGGCACCATGTCGGGGGAGCACCGGACTCGCTGCAGTTGCCTGCGCCGTCCGCGAAAAGCAGAGGCCCTAGGACTGGGTCATCGACGAGGTGACTCGCGAAAAATGTGACGCCCGCACTGGGGAATGTCTCGATGGCAACTGTATGGCCCGTCGCGTCCGTGCCTAGCACGGTGCAGGAACCTGGATATGCGCTTACGAAGACGTACGGGTCAGCAGCTGTTTGACCATGGGAACGAAAGAACGCGCGATCTGTCTCAGAGATCGCGAACACTGTGACCTTAAGTGGGAAGATTGCGCAATCTGGTTGCGCAACGGATTCGTGCGCAGCCAGCGCTTGAACCTCCGCAGCCGGAAAGAGAGCCATCGAACCGAGCCGCGATAACAATGACGGTTGGACATTGGCCTCAGCCCACCGGTACCAAACAGAGTCCCGGTTCGACGCGAGGATCCACATCTTCAGCTGCCCATCCGAGACGGCGCCGTTCGTCTCGTTTACAACCAGGGGCGGCGCCGGCGTCGAATCCGTCAGGTTCGCCGGCGGCACCTTGGTGACGCCGTAGGGCGCCCAGAGCGCGGCACATGCCGCGGGCACCTGGGCGATCGCAGTCGTCGTCTGCACTGAAGCGCACGCGCCCGCAGCGGCGCTCGGTCGCGGTAGCGGCGTTGAGGTCGGCCTCGTGGCGGCTGTGGGTACCGGCGCCGGACTGCCGCAGGAGGAGAGCGCTAGGACCGCCATGGTCCCTGCGAGGCCGCCGCGGAAAAAACCCGTCCACATGATTCGTGCCCTTCCTTCTCAGCCGCGTGCCCAGCGGCCGTCTGCGACGGCCGATCCGGCCTCACCCACCCGCGTAAGTCTCGCGAGCTTGGCGGCGACTTTCAATCGCGTGCCCGCAACGCCACCGGCCAGAGGCTCATGGCTCGTTGCACGGGTGTTACCCCCTTGAATTCACGAGCGCCTCAAACCTCTCAGCGCCCGTCGCGCGTGGGTGACGGAGGCCAGTGCCGGCCATCCGGCCACCGGTACCATCCGCGCCCATGAGTGGGGGAGGTGAGGAGCAACCGCGCACCCTGGTCATCGTCAATCCCGCCAGCGCCGGCGGTCGAACCGGCAAACGCTGGCCTGGCCTGCGGGGAGCTCTCGACACGCGGGGCATCGCCTACGACGTCCATCACACCTCCGCGCCTCGCGACGCCACCACCGCAACCCGTCAGGCCCTGACCGATGGCTACACCCGGGTCGTCTCCTGCGGCGGTGACGGCACCCTCAACGAGGTCGTCAACGGCTTCTTCGCGCCGGAGGGAACGCCACTCAATTCCCAGGCTGTCCTGGGCATGCTCCCCAGCGGCACCGGGGGCGACTTCCGGCGGACGATCGGCCTACCGACAGACCCCAATGCATTGGCAGCCATCCTGGCGGCAAACCACGTTCGCCGCATCGACGTGGGACGCATCACCTACGACAGCCCTGCGACCCCACCAACCCAGTTCATCAACATCGCGGACTGCGGCGTCGGCGGCGAGGTGGTGGCCCGGGTCAACCGCAGCAACAGCAAGGGCGGCGGACTCCGGGGAACTGCGGTCTTCCTGGGCATCTCGCTGAAGACCCTCGCCACCTTCAGCGGCCGGCCTGTCCGTCTCACCCTAGACGGCGATGCATCCGAGATGGAGGTGCAGCAGGTGGTCGTCGCCAACGGGCGCTACTTCGGGGGTGGTATGCGCATCGCCCCGGGGGCTGAGCTCGACGACGGCTGGTTCGACGTCGTTGTTCTTCCGGCTTTGGGACGCGTGCGCACGCTGGTTGCGATGCCGTCCGTCTACCGCGGGGCCCACATCAAGCAACCTGGGGTGCTGGTCACCAGGGCGAGGTCGGTTCGCGTGGAGCCGCTCGACAATCGTGCGCTGCTCTTCGACATCGAGGGCGAGCAGATCGGCATCGCCCCAGCGACACTCACCTGCTTGCCCGGCGCTTTGGCCTTCTGTGCACCCGCCACAACCGCAGCCTGAACTCGATTGCTGGTAAACTCAGGCTGACCTTCGGAGAGCCCCGCTCGGTTCTGGCGCATCGGGACATGCGCCACGCGGCTCCGCTCTCCGATCGGCGACTGGGCACCAGGCCCCCATGGAGAGTTACTTGACCGCAGTGCGACCGAAGTCGGAGATCATCGCCGAACATCGCCGCCACGACACCGACACCGGCTCGGCGGAGGTGCAGATCGCCGTCCTCAGCGACCGCGTCGCTGCGCTCACCGAGCACCTGCGTGACCACCCCAAGGACCATGCGTCGCGTCGCGGACTGCTCAAGCTCGTCGGCAAGCGACGCCGGCTCCTCGACTACCTCACCCGCACCGACGTCGAGCGCTACCGCGCGATCATCGCCCAGCTCGGGCTGCGCCGCTAAACGATGCGCTCACGTTCGCTGGTCCACTCCACGGAGGGCTGCGCACACCCCACCTGACCGGTGGGCCCGACACACTCAATAGAACACTCACTCGTTTCCCGATCCGGGAGCGACCACCTCCGCAGCCACGCGCAGCGGTGAGAGGTTGGCGCCTGGACCTCGGCACCCAGCGGCGTCGCAGCCACCGGCGCGAACCGCAGGCCGACCTCCAGTCTCCAATCTCACCACCATCCGCGCGGTACCGCAGCCGGCAGTCGCCACCCGGGTCATCCACTCAACAGGAGACCCAATGGCTTACCAGAAATTCGAATCAGACTACGCCGGTCACCCGCTGACCGTCGAGACCGGGCACATCGCCGAGCAGGCGAACGGCGCACTGTTCATCCGCTGCCGCGATGTCGTCGTGCTGGTCACCGCCACCGCCAACAAGGCGCCCCGAGAGGGCATCGACTTCTTCCCACTCACCTGCGACTACGAGGAGAAGCTGTACGCCGTCGGTCGCGTCCCGGGCAGCTTCCCACGCCGCGAGGGGCGACCCAGCGAGGCCGGCGTGCTCGCCAGCCGCATGATCGACCGGCCGCTGCGACCGCTGTTCCCCAAGGACTTCCGCAACGACGTCCAGATCATCGCGACCGTCGTCAGCGCCGACCAGGAGCAGGACCCAACCACCCTCGCGGTGACCGGCGCGTCGCTCGCCCTGGCGATCAGTGACATCCCCCACGCCGGGCCCGTCGGCTGCGTGCGCGTCGGCATGATCGACGGCCAGCTGATGCTCAACCCCACCCTCCAGCAGATCGCTGAGTCGGAGCTCGACCTCGTGGTTGCCGGCACCGCGGACTCGATCAGCATGGTCGAGG
>JALZAG010000278.1 GCA_030948445.1 Candidatus Dormiibacterota bacterium | reverse complement strand
CGGTTGCGAGTCTCGATCGTCTCGGCTCGCTTGCGGTCCTCGTCGGCGTTGGACTCGGCCTCCTTGACCATGCGCTCCACCTCGCTCTTGTCGAGCGTCGTCGAGCCGGTGATGGTGACGCGATTCTCCTTGCCGGTGCCGCGGTCCTTGGCGCTGACGTTGAGGATGCCGTTGGCGTCGATGTCGAAGGTGACCTCGATCTGCGGCAGCCCACGCGGCGCCGGTGCGATGCCGTCGAGCGTGAAGGTGCCGAGGATGCGGTTGTCCCGTGCCAGCGGGCGCTCGCCCTGGAGCACGACGACCTCAACAGACGGCTGGCTGTCGGAGGCTGTCGAGAACACCTGCGACTTGGATGTTGGAATGGTGGTGTTGCGCTCGATCAGCTTGGTGTTCACCTCGCCCTCGGTCATGATGCCGAGGCTCAGCGGCGTCACGTCGAGGAGGAGGACGTCCTTCACCTCGCCCTTCAGCACACCGGCCTGGATGGCTGCGCCGATGGCCACGACCTCGTCGGGGTTGACGCCGCGATGTGGGTCCTTGCCGGTGAACGACTTGACCAGTTCCTGGATGACCGGCATGCGTGTGGAGCCGCCGACGAGGATCACCTCGTCGAGCTCCGAAGCCGACAGCCCGGCGTCCTTGAGCGCGTCCTCGAACGGCTTGCGAGTGCGGTTGGTGAGGTCTTCGGTGAGCTGCTCGAACTTGCTACGTGAGAGCGAGATCGCGAGGTGCTTCGGTCCCGACGCATCAGCGGTGATGAACGGCAGGTTGACCTCGGTCTCCTGCCGCTGCGACAGCTCGATTTTGGCCTTCTCGGCGGCCTCGGTCAGGCGCTGCAACGCCTGCCGGTCACCGCGCAGGTCGATGCCCTGGTCGCGCTTGAATTCGTCGGCGAGCCAGTCGACGATGCGCCGGTCGTAGTCGTCACCGCCGAGGTGGGTGTCACCGTTGGTGGACTTGACCTCGAAAACGCCTTCGCCCACCTCGAGGATTGAGACGTCGAAGGTGCCACCACCGAGGTCGAAGACGAGGATCTTCTCGTTCTCCTTCTTCTCGAGCCCGTAGGCGAGAGAGGCGGCGGTGGGCTCGTTGATGATGCGGAGCACGTTGAGCCCGGCGATCTGACCGGCATTCTTGGTGGCCTGGCGCTGCGCGTCATTGAAGTACGCCGGCACGGTGATGACCGCATCGGTCACCTTCTCGCCGAGGTACGCCTCGGCATCGGTCTTGAGCTTCTGCAGGATCATCGCGGAGATCTGCTCGGGCGTGTGCTGCTCGCCGGAGATCTCCACCTCGACGCGCCCGTCCTTGCCGGGAATGATCTTGTAGGGGACCTGCTTGGCCTCGTTGCTGACCTCGTTGACGAGGCGCCCCATGAAGCGCTTGATTGAGGAGATGGTGTTCTCTGGGTTGACGGCGGCCTGACGGCGGGCCAGCGTTCCCACCAGGCGCTCACCGGTGCGGGTGAACGCGACGACGGACGGCGTGGTGCGTCCGCCCTCGGCGTTGGGGATGACGACCGGCTCGCCGCCCTCCATGACAGCGACGACGCTGTTGGTGGTGCCGAGGTCGATGCCGACGGTCTTGGCCATGGGGTTGATCCCTCCCGGGGTGATTGCGAATTTCGGGAAAATTCAGGTTGATGCGTTGGGCGCGCGTGCGCCCCTGGAGTGGAGATACCTCGCGCGACCGTCATGCTAAACGTGCGGCGTCGGCCTCGGCGGTACGCTGCTGTGGTGGACGACCCCACCCGCAGCGCGACGGCAGCTCAGCTGCAGGGCCTTCGCCGGCGCGCCGACGAGGACTTCGAGGGCCGGTCGGGGATCAAGCTCCCCGGCCGGCATCAGGTCGACGTCGTCGAGCTCGGCCTGCGCGTGGCGGTGACGCGCTCGCTGTACCCCAATCGCGACGACGGTGTGGATCAGTACGCGGTCACAATGACCCGCCTGGCCCTCGACCACGCGCCGGCGGACGATGAGGTCACCGTGGTCTTGGTCGACGCCTTCGGTGAGGCGGCGCGCGACGCGGTGGAGAGGATTGGCGGCGGACCGCTGGTGCGCATGTTCCGGGTCCCGGTCGCACTTGGTCAGGGCAGGTAGGCGTCCGCGCCGATCAGGGGGACGAAGCGGCAGGGACCCAGGCTGTCGGTCAGCCAGCGGCTGCCGGCGACCCGGAGGCGCACCAGGTCGTCCATCGCGTCACCGTCGCGGTTCAGGGGGATCACCAGCCGTCCGCCGTCCCTGAGCTGTCGCGGCAGGGCGGGGGGCAGCCAGGGAGCGGTGGCCGCGACGGCGATGGCGTCAAACGGGGCCTCCTCAGGGAGCCCGTGGCTGCCGTCGCCGACGTGGACCCGCACCGCGAAGCCGGCCATCGCGAGCCGGCGCTGCGCCGCCTCGGCGAGCTCGGGCACGCGCTCAATGCCGACCACCTGGGCGCCGCACGCCGCGAGCACCGCCGCCTGGTATCCCGAGCCCGTCCCGACGTCGAGTACCCGCTGTCCGGGGGTGACCTCGAGCGCCTGGACCACCACCGCCACGATCAACGGCTGCGAGATGGTCTGCCCGCACTGGATGGCCAGGGCTCGATCGGCGTACGCGTCCGCCTGCTGCTCGGGCAGGACAAACAGCTCGCGCGGGACCGAGGCCATCGCGTCGAGGACCCGCGGATCGATGACACCGCCTCGGCGCAGGGTGCCGAGCATGTCGGCAACTTCGGGGCGCATCGGCCCGGTGTAGCAGATGTCGTGGTGCGACGCGCGGGGTCAGGGCGCGGGTTCGAGCACCAGGTCCTCCGGGGGCGTCGGGGGCACCTTCCAGACCAGAAAGCCCTTGTTCCAGCGGCGGTGGTACTCATTGGCCGCGTCGACTGCGTCGTGGAAAGCATGTTCGAACGCGCCCACGTCGCCCGCCTCGCAGGCGGCGAACAGCGGAGCGAGGTC
>JALZAG010000277.1 GCA_030948445.1 Candidatus Dormiibacterota bacterium | reverse complement strand
TGCCGGCAGCCCGGCGAGGCCGCGGTGGGGTGCGTCGACCTCGGGGTCGATGAGCTCCCAGCTGAGCGCCCCCTCCCGCTCGGACGCCAGCTGCAGGCGCGCCTGGGCATGCAGGGCCTCGAGCGTGGCCGCGCGGAGCTGGCTCACCTCCGCGCCGTCCGCCAGAGCGGCCAGCGCCGCCCGGGTGGTGACGCCCGCAGCCACGAGTCGGTTGCGCTGGTCACGGCGGGCGCCGGCGACGAGCGAGAGATGATCCTCCCTCCGCCACTGGGCTGTGCAGCGATCCTTCCAGTCGCAGTACGAGCACATCGCGACCGGATCGGGGGAGGTGTCGACGAGCCCGCTGTCGACCGCCGCCTCGAACCGGCCCCGTACCGTGTCGAGGTATGCGGTGATGTCGGCGAAGAGGAACGCCTCGACCGTGCCGTCGCCGAGGGCGACGTGGAGCGAGCGTGGCGCGCGCCCCTGCAACCGCGCCACCTGGCGCGAGTACTCACCGAGCTGGAGCAGCGTGGCTGCCTTGGTGCGGCGTGCCAGCTTGGTGTCGTGGGCCTCGTAGCTCCACGTTCCCAGGGCACTCGCGCCGTCGACCCGGCGGAGGAAGTCGGCATGACCGCGCCAGCGACCATCGAAGAAGGTGGCCTGGTAGATGACGTCAACCCCGGCGCGCATCGCGCTGAGCGTCTCCGCCTCCGCGGCTCGCAATCCGGCGAGCCCCGGTCCGGGTCGCTCCACCTCCACGACTGACAAACCCTGGACACGCATCGCGTCCAGGTACCTCGTCTCATGGAGGTGCCCGTGCTTGCGAAGCACCTCGACGAAGGGGTCGTCGCGGGTGGGGCGCTCGAGCTGGCCCCGGGCCACCAGCCGGTCGAGATGCGAGCGGTGCTCACAACCGGTGAACCAGACCAGGTCGGAGGGGCTGAGGACGAGCACGGTGTCAATGATCTGCACGAGTGCAATGGTGACCCGGCCGAGCGACAGCTGGGTGTCGCACAGGCAATTCACAGGCGCGCGTCAGGAAGCCGTAAGGCCCTACGCGTACGCTGTCGGTGTGAAGCCCTTGTCTCCGGCGGCCCGCGACCGTGCCCAACGCCGGGTGCGGTCGATCACCATCGCGTCGGCGGTGGGAGCGGGGCTGCTCACCGTGGCGGGCGCCGCGGCCACCGCCGGCACGTTTGCCGGGCGGACCGTCAGCGCCGACCAGTCAGCCGTCTCCCCTGCCGCCACACCGACCCTGGATCCCAGCACCGGGCTGCAACCACCGGCTCAGCCTCCCAGCGACGGCTCCGGGTTTGGCGGGGGCGACGGCACAGCCCAACCACCCGTCGTCACCGGCGGCTCCTGAGGTGACCCGCATCACGGCGGGGCCTGCGGTGTGATCGCGGCCTCCGGGCCCACCGCACTGTGGTACGCGGCGCGCAGCTCGGGCTATGTCAGCCTCCTGATGCTCACGGCCATCCTCGTGCTGGGCATCCTCACCGCGATGCGCTGGGACAGCGTCGAATGGCCTCGTTTCCTCACCCAGGCGGTGCATCGCAACCTCTCGTTGCTGGTGCTGGTGTTCCTCGGGATTCACATCGTCACCTCAGTCATCGATCCCTTCGCCGGCATCTCAGTGCTCAACACCGTGGCACCATTCACCGGCTCGTACCGGCCGGTGTGGATGGGGCTCGGCGTGCTGTCCATGGAGCTGCTGGCGGCCCTGGTCGTCACCAGCCTGCTCCGTCAGCGCATCGGGTTTGTCCTCTGGAGGGTGATCCACTGGGCGGCGTACGCGTGCTGGCCCCTGGCGCTGCTGCACACCCTCGGGACCGGCAGCGACGTGCGCTCGGTGTGGGCGCTGGTGCTCGGTCTCGGATGTGTCGGCGCTGTGGTCTTTGCAATCGTCTGGCGGCTGACAGCCAACCCTGATCGGGTCAGGTTGCCGGTGCGCGCGGTCAGTCTGACCCTCACCGCGGCCGCAACCATCGCGGTCCTCGGCTTCGCGGCGGCGGGGCCTCTGCACAGCGGCTGGGCCAAGGCCGCGGGGACCCCCGACCGGTTGCTCGCGACCTCCAATGGAACAGCTGGGACAGCGGCCACCCCGGCGCCGACGGCCGCGCCAGGATTGGCGGCCGGCCTGACCGACCAGCTCAGCGGCACTGCGCTTCAGTCGAACCAGGTCGTCAAGGTGACCCTCACCGACTCGCGTGACGTCAACCTGCACATCACCATCGCGGTTGCCGGCCGCGGCACGACCGGTCAGCTGCAGATCACTGAGGGCGCCGCCACCGTGTGCAACGCCACCGCAGCGGTGGCCCAGGACCTCCGTGCCACCTGCGGGGGGACGACGGTCGACATCACCCTCACCCAGCGGACGGACGGGACCATCGTCGGTCAGATGGTCACCACCGCGTCAGGCCAGTGATCGCGCCCTCCGCAACCGCGCGGCTGCTCCATGGCCCTGACCCGCAGTCGGGCAGCGAGTCACTGCCTGCCCATCTCGACCGACTGGGTCCGCGGCCAGGCTATTCCGGCGGCGCTCTCATCGGTGTGATTGGCGATGCTGACCTTCGCGGTCGGGGCGGCGCTGGCTACCCGACGGCGCGAAAGTGGGCGGCGACCAGGGAGCGGTCGCGTGGCAACGCGGTGGTCGTCGGCAACGGTGCCGAGACCGAGCCGCTGAGCGCCAAGGACCGTCTTCTGATGACCTCGCGTCCCCACCTGGTGATCGACGGCGCGCTGCTCGCCGCCGAGGCCGTCGCGGCACACCGCGCCATCCTGTACATCAGCCGCGCCCACGACGACGCCGCTGCGGCGATGAGCCGCGCCATCAACGAGCGGCGAGATGTGCGAGACCTTCCGATCCCGCTGACCGTGGTGCGCGCGCCGCACCGCTACGTGGCCGGCGAGGAGTCCGCCGCGATCGCCCAGCTCAACGGTGGTGCGGCCCGACCGACCCTGGTCCCGCCACGCCCCTTCGAACGCGGAGTGGACGGTCACCCCACGGTCGTGCAGAACGTGGAGACCCTCGCTCACGCAGCGCTCATCGCGCGGTTCGGAGCAGCCCCGTACCGCGACGCCGGGACTGACGAGGCCACCGGCACCGTCCTGGTCACCATGGCGGCGGCCGTCCACTCGCCGGGCGTGTACGAGCTGGCGGGCGGCTCGACGGTCGCCCAGGCGGTGAGCGCAGCCGGAGGAGCCACCTCGTCGGTGGCGGCCGTCCTGGTGGGCGGGTACTTCGGCCGCTGGGTGACGGCCGATGACGCTTGGGACCTGCGCCTGGGGGTCGACCTGCCGCTCGGCAGTGGGGTGATCGCCGTCTTTCCTCATGGGCGCTGTGGGCTCTCGCAGGTAGCTGCGCTGATGGGGTTCCTGGCACGCGAGAGCGCTCGCCAGTGCGGACCGTGCGAGCATGGTCTTGCGGCGCTTGCGACGACCTCGGCCCAGCTGGCCGCCGGCCACGCCAAGCCTCGCGACGCGGAGCGGCTGCAGCGCTGGATCGGGCAGATCGCCGGACGCGGTGCCTGCCACCACCCCGACGGCGCCCTCGTTCTCCTCTCCAGCGCGCTGCGGGTGTTCGGCGGTGACGTCGCGACGCACCTGCGCCGCGGCCGCTGTGACCGCAACCCGGCGCCCCTGCTGCCGGCGCCCGACTGGACCGGCGAGCGCCGCCGATGAGCGAGCTGCGCGTCAATCCGATAAGGTGTGACGGATTCGGCATGTGTGCCGAGCTCCTCCCCGAGCGCATCACATTGGACGACTGGGGCTACCCGATCATCGACGGCCGCC
>JALZAG010000267.1 GCA_030948445.1 Candidatus Dormiibacterota bacterium | reverse complement strand
GGGCAACACGACGTGACGGCCACCGCGCCAGCGGATGCGCCGGGTTCCTGTTGTCACCGACGGGAGGTACTCGAGGCGGCTGAGCGCGCACAGTGCCTGCTCGGCAGCGTGACTGCGCCGAGCGCTGCGCTGACGGATGCCATCGGCAATCAGGACGATCGCCACCACCAGGCCGAGGCCCACCGCGAACGCGAACAGCGCGAGCGACAGGCGAGTGTCAGCGCCAGGGAGCGCAACCCCAGTGATGGCGGCCAGGATGGCCACCGTCCACGCAGCACTGGCGGTGGCGAGAGGGCGAGTCATCCGGCTGATTCTAGAAAGAGCCGACACCCCATTCGCGGGCGGCACTCAGCCTGGCTGATCCAGCCGGAGGGAGCCCCTGAGGGAGCGGTCGGCGGGGAGCCGCCAACCGCTCCACAGGAAGGGGGATACAGCTTTCGCTGCCCTCGCAGTATACGAAGCGGGGCCTTCCGATCAGCCATCTGGGCGTTGCCAAGCGAACAGGTGTTCGTTACTCTGCGGGCGTGATCGACGCCAGGGCGGCCACCGTCAGTTCTCTTCGTGCGCGTATCGCCCAGCTCGGTGGAGCGCGGCCGACTGCCGCACGGCCGAGGGCGCCCGAGCCCGACCTGGCCCAGCGCGCCGCGGAGCTCGGCTTCCAACCAGAGGAGACGGCAGGGGGCACGACCTTCGTGCGCCGGCGCCGGGTCGCGTTGCACCCCTTCCTTGACGCCGCGGGGCTGAGTTGCGCGCCTCCGGTGGCCGACCTGCTGGCCCTCCTCGGCCATCCCTGCGGCGACGCCGGCCCGGCGTGGGTGAGCGGAGAGGGCGTGGGTGTGCTCGACATCGAAAGCCTCGGCCTGCGCGGCAGTGGCGTGATGGCCTTCCTGGTGGCCCTCGGCATCCAGCGAGGCGATGAGCTGGCAGCCGAGCAGTTCCTGCTCGTGGACCCCGGCGGGGAGGCGGCGATGCTCAGCGCCGTGGCGCAGCGCATCCGCAGCCACCGGCTCTGGCTCACCTACAACGGGCGCAGCTTCGACATACCAGTGCTCGCCGCCCGCTGCACCGTCAACCGCCTCGACCCGGTGAGCGTCGAGCCACGGCTGCACGGCGATCTTCTCGGCCCCGTCCGACGTCTCTTCCGTGAGCGGCTCGGTGCCTGCACTCTTCGACACGCCGAGATGTCACTCCTCAACCATCACCGGGTGGACGACGTGCCCGGCAGCGAGGCACCCGGCCGCTACCGGGCCTGGCTCCGAGGAGCGCGGCCGTCGATCGTTGCCGGCGTTGTCGAGCACAACCTGCAGGACATCGTCAGCACGGTGGTGGTTGGTGCACGGCTGGCAGCGCACGTCAGCGGCGAGCGCGTTCGTCCCGCCCACGCGGCCGACCCGTACCACCTGGCCCGGCACCTCCAGCGTCATGGCCTCGCCGACGCCGCAGAACTGGAGCTGCGCCGCACCATCGAGGCGGGAATCGACCCCTGGGCGCGCCGAGCCGCCCACGGACTGGCCGTGGTCCTGCAGCGCCGGGGGCAGACCGAGGAGGCGCTCAAGCTGTGGCGGGGCCTCCACCGCCAGGATCCGCGCGACCTGCGCGCCGCCCGTGGCTACGCGATCAGGCTCGAGCGTACTGGTGAGCTCAGCACTGCGCTCGAGGTGTGCCGCACGGTGCGCAGTACTCGTGAGGACCAGGAGCGGTGGTGGTCGAGGCTGCGCGGTGGGGGAGACGCCGGCGGCGCGGAGTGGGATCGCCGCGAGATCCGTTTGAAGCGACGGTTGCGCTCGTAGAATGAGCCACCTTGCAGGAGACGACGCCGCCGCAGACGCCCGGCACCGTCACGACTGACTCCACCGGCGGACTCGGGTCGAGGGCGCTGCGTTTCACCATCCTGATCCTGCTCGCGCGCATCGCATCGCGCGTGCTCGCGCTCATCGGGGTCGTTGCCATCGGCAACGCGCTGGGCGACGCTCGTTTCGGACAGATGCAGACGGTGGTCACGTACACGGCGCTGGTCAGCGCTGTCGTCGACGTGGGATTCACCGCGCTCTACATCCGTGAAGGTGCGCGCGAGCCGAAGAACCTCGCGCGCTACTTCAACAATGTGGCCTCCATCAAGTTGTTCCTCGTGGTGGTGGCGCTGCCACTGCTGGCCGGCTGCCTGTGGTTCTCGGGCATCGAGTCCCTCCTCCTGCCCGGCTTCGCCCTGCTCGTGCTCAGCGGCTACTCCCTGCTGCTGCGCAGCACCCTCTACGCACTGCAGCGCCTCAACTTCGAGATCGCCGAGATCGTCCCCGAGACGGCTGTCGTGTTGGCGATGGCGCTGATCGGAGCGCACATCCACGCCGGCACCGGCTACTTCCTTTGGGCCTACGTCGTCAGCTACGTGTTCGCAACGGTGTACTTCATCGCCGTCCTGCTCGGCAAGGGCATCCTGCGCCCCCGCTGGGCGCTCGATGTGGCGCTGTTCACGCAGTGGATCCGCGCCGGGATACCGTTGGCGATCACCTACGTGTTGACCACGGTGTACTTCAAGCTTGACGTTCCCATCCTCCAGCACTTCCGCGGGTACCGCGAGGTGGGCTGGTACACCTTCGCCTATCGCCCGTTCGAAGCGTTGCTCTTCATCCCGGCGACGCTGCGCACGGTGATCTTTCCGGTGCTCTCGATCTACTACCGCAACGCGCCCAACCGCGTGCTGGCGTCTGCGGAGAAGCTCTTCAAGGGGTTGGCGATCATGGGATGGCCGATCAGCGTCGGAATGTTTCTGCTGGCCCCGCAGTTCAACGAGATCCTCGGCCTGTTCCCCCAGAGCGCCGCCGCGCTGCGCATCCTCGGCCTGGCAGTCGTTGTGATGTTCGTGGACAACACCTTCGCTGCCGTCTTCAACGCGATCGACCAGCAGAAGCTGTACGCGTACGTCGCCCTGGGCGGCCTGGCAATCAACTTCACCCTCAACATCGTCTTGATCCCGCAATTCGGCTACATCGGCGCCAGCTGGGCTACCGTCGCCACCGAGCTCGGACTGGTCGTGGCCGGCTGGTTCGCCCTGCGCAAGGCGCTGGGCAGCCTGCGCCTCGTGCACATCTGCTGGAAGCCACTGATCGCGGGCGTGGTGATGGGTGCCTATATCGCTGTACTCCACCCCCAGGGACGATTCGCCGTTCTCGCCGTCACCGCGTCAGCGGCGCTCATCTATGCCGTCGTGTTGGTGCTGCTGCGCACCGCTGACGACGAGGAGAAGGCCATCCTCCGTCGCACGCTGGGGCTGCGCCGGCGACGCCGAGCATCCAGCTGAGCGAGTCGAAAGCGAGCGTCTAGCGCGCGCTGCCGCCCTCTGAGCTCACCGGGACCTGGAAGGTGTCGTTGGCGCGGCCGCGTTCCACCAGGTACTGGTTGGGGATGTGCCGACTGGTGTCCGAGCTGCGGATCTCCGAGCGCACGGGGTGATCGAGCACGTGGAGCGAGTAGATCTGCCGGAACCACTGTGGGTTGCGGAAGATGCGCTGCGTCGGCAGGAGCGTGGCGAGTTCGATTTTGCGTCGCTCGTGGGCAGCGTTGAACTCCTCGATGGCGAGCAACTCACCCTGCCAGCGGTTGTGGCCGTCGAAGAGCACGTCATCCAGGTACATCACCGTGGTGGGCATGTACTGCTCGGGTGCACCGTCGAGGACTCGCAGTGCTTCCACAGTCGACCAGTAGTAATCGACGTCGATCGAGACGAAACCGATTGGCTCGCCGCGGGGAAGCGACTGCAGGAACGCCGGGACGGTCTCGTTGAGGTCGCCGAGGACGAGCTTGGTGTTGGCGGGCAGGTTGGCCCTGAGCGCGTCCGAGTCCATCCTGAAGTCGCCCTGCTGGTAGTACTCGGGATGGTCGCGGTAGTCGCGCGCCGGCGGCATCCCCTGACCGGTGTCGAAGCCGTAGAGGCGGAAGTTGACACCGAGCTCCTCGCCGACCCGGCGGGCGATCTCGGCCATGTTCATCAGGCCGGCGCCACTGGCCACGCCGAACTCGAGCAGACTGACCGTGTCGACGCCCCGGTACTTGGCGAACCGTGCAGCCTTGA
>JALZAG010000256.1 GCA_030948445.1 Candidatus Dormiibacterota bacterium | reverse complement strand
GCGGCCACGGCGCGGTCGCGGGCGTTCTGCGAGAGGTTGCCCTGAAGCTCGGCGCTGCGGTGCCCGCGGGCGTTGAGATCGCGAGCGAGTCCCTTGGCGCCGTGCTTGGTGCGGTGGAAGACGAGGGCAGAACCCTTGTGTCGACGCAGCAGGCGCGACAGCGTCTCCACCTTGTTGGCACGCTCGACGTGGAGGATCGCGTGTTCGAGGGTCGGCTCTCCCTGCAGCGACACCTTGATCACCGCCGGGTCAACGAGGTGGCGATCGATCATCCGTTGCACCCACGTCGGCATCGTCGCCGAGGTCAGCACCGTCTGACGGCGATTTGGTCCACTGCCGGGAGTCAGCGCGATGATGCGCTCGACGTCCGGTGCGAAGCCCTGGTCGAGCATCTCATCGGCCTCGTCGAGCACGAGGTACTCGATGGACGCGAGGTTGGCCTTCCCCTGGCCAGCGAGGTCGAGGATTCGGCCCGGGCAGCCGATCACCACGTCGGGGCTGCTGCGCAGCGCGCTCAGCTGCGAGCCGTAGCCGACGCCGCCGTACAGCATGGCGATGCGCAGGCCGCGGTCGACGGTGCGGAGCACCGCGCCGATCTGGTTGGCGAGCTCACGAGACGGCGCCACGATGAGTGCGCGCGGTCCGCCGTGCGGGCGGTGCCCGGCGAGGCGTTCGACCATGGGGATCAGGAATGCGAGCGTCTTGCCCGACCCCGTGGGGGCCTCGGCAACGGCGTCGCGACCCCGTAGGAGGACGGGAATCGTCTCCTCCTGGATCGGCAGCGGGTTGGTGATCCTGGCTTGTTCCAGGGACTGAAGGGTGCGCGGACGCACACCGAGATCGGCGAACGATGTCATGTCTCTCCGAAGCCGAAAGGCTCTGCGCTTCCCCTCGAAGCTCTGATCAATGCCTTGGCTTGGGGGACCCGTTTGTGAACGGGGAGAGGAACCGCAAGAAGGACAGCGGCACCCGAAATCGGCGCCACATCTGAGAGCAGCCTAACAGGTCGCGAGGCAACGGACGTATTCCGTCGCAGTCCTGTGCAGAGCGGGGCCGCGCAACAACGCGGTACAGATCAGTTGGCGCGCGGCGCCTCGAGGTCGGTCTCCGCCACCTGTGGCGGCCGTTGTCGGCTGCCTGCACGGTCGATCGAGAGCCAGGGCAGGAACAGCTGCGCCAGGGGGCCGATGCCAAGCGCGTACACCACGGTGCCGAGCCCGACGGTCCCACCGAGCAGCCATCCGCACATCAGCACCACCACCTCGATCGCCGTCCGCACGACGCGGATCGACGAGCCCAGGGCGGCGAGGCCGGTCATCAGCCCGTCGCGCGGGCCGGGTCCGAGGCCGGCGCCGATGTATGCGCCGGTGGCGACACCGTTGAGGCCCACGCCGCCGAGCACGGTCACCAGTTGCAGCGGCAACCCGTGCGGCGTCGGCACCGTGGCCAGCACCAGGTTGATGACCAACCCGATGACGAAGACATTGGCCACCGTGCCGAGCCCGGGTCGCTGGCGCAGCGGGATCCACAACAGCAGGACCGCGGCGCCGACGAGGATGGTCCATGTTCCAACGGCGAGGCCGGTGCGTCGTGACAATCCCTGGTGGAAGACGTCCCACGGGTCGACGCCAAGACCGCTGAGCAGCAGCAGGCCGTCGCTGGCGCCGTACAGGACGAGACCGGCGAAGAGCTGGACGAGTCGGCGCGCGCGCGGCTTGGGGAGCGTGGCGACATCATGCACGACCGCCGCCACCTCACCTCCGGTCCGGTCCGTGTGTGCCGCGGTGGGTGGTGCAGAGTCGCGCACGATGGCCGCTTTGCTCGCACTCGTGTCCGCGCTCAGCTACGGAGTCAGCGACTTCAGTGGAGGCCTCGCAGCTCGGCGGGTGGCTGCGACCACGGTTGTGCTCGTCAGCAACGGCTTCAGCCTGCTGCTGGCGGTGCTCGTGGTGACCCTTCTGCCGGGGTCCGCGTACAGCGGCAGCGACGTGGTGTGGGGCTTGGCGGCCGGGACGGTGGGGCTGCTCGGCGTCGTGCTTCTCTACCGCGGGCTGGCGATGGGGCCGATGTCCGTGGTCGCCCCGCTGACCGCTGTACTGAGCGCGGTCGTCCCCGTGGTGGTCGGCGTTGCGGGCGGCGAACGACCGGGAATTGTCGCGGTCATCGGGGTGGTGCTCGCCGTGCCGGCGATGGCGCTGATCA
>JALZAG010000251.1 GCA_030948445.1 Candidatus Dormiibacterota bacterium | reverse complement strand
GCCGGTGGTGTTGCTCGTTGAGGATCCGGTCGAGGGCCGCGACATCAGCGCTGACCTCGGCGAGCACGGCATCGACTGTCGGCCCCGTCGCGTGGTCGTCGAGCACGGATGCGAGGTGTTCTCCTATCAAACGCCTGGTCTCGAACCGTTGCCGGCGACTGGACTCGTCCACCCCGGGCTCCAGGCGGGCCACCGCAGCGACCACTTCGCCCACCCTCGGGTCGCGGGTGGCAGCGAGCAGCTGGGCGACGGTCTCGATCGACAGTGGATAGCGATTGTCGGCGTAGGCCACGAGCAGCGCGCCGGCCTCGCGCACCAACCGGATGAGCCCGTCCTCGAGCACCCGTCCCACCTGGTCGCCGAGCACGGGGAGGAGGACGCGATGGCGGAGCCTCGGCTCATCCACGTCCCAGTCGATGTCGAAGAACGAGGCGTAGGGCGAGGCGTGGCCGTCGGCGAGCACGTCCCACCACCAGCGATTGCGCCGGTCGGCAGTGGACATGTGGTTGGGAACGATGTCGAGCAGCTGACTGAGCCCATGGGCGCGCAGTTCCTCGCACATCGCACGGTGACCACTGGGTCCACCGAGGTCATCGCTGATGCGCGTCGGATCGACGACGTCGTAACCGTGCGTGCTGCCTCTTGCGGCCTGAGTGTATGGCGAGCAGTAGACGTGACTGATGCCCAGCTCAGCGAAGTAGCCCGCCTGCGCCGCCGTCGCGGCGAAGTCGAATTCAGCGCGCAGCTGGACACGGTAGGTGGCACGGCGTTGCGGTTGCTGCGCGGTGCGGTCCCCGAGGTTCATCGCGTCACAATCAGATCCAGAGTCTTCTCTTTGTTGAACCGTCGGATTATGCCGGGGGCGTCACCGTGAACCGCTGCGCCGTATGGGCTCCCCACGCGTCGCGCGTGGAGCTGGAGACGAGCGGATCGCGCCTACTGATGACTCCCGTGCAGTGCGGCTGGTTCGAGCTGCGCGGGGCCGAGCTCAAGACCGGTGACGACTACTCCTTTGTCCTCGACGGCGGCACGCCGCGACCCGATCCGCGCTCCGCCTGGCAGCCGCATGGGGTCCACGGAGCCTCGCGGGCAGTCGACCATGGGGCGTTCAGCTGGACCG
The DNA here is from genome assembly GCA_030948445.1 of Candidatus Dormiibacterota bacterium. The sequence continues at coordinate 3,869 of JALZAG010000251.1, read as the reverse complement.
ATCACACTTGGCGCGGCCGTCCCCTAGCCGACGTGGTGGTGTACGAGGCCCACATCGGGACGTTCACGGAGCGCGGGACGCTCGATGGGGCCGTCGAACGCATCCCGCACCTCGCCGCCCTCGGCGTTGGCGCGGTCGAACTGCTCCCGGTCAGCGCATTCCCGGGGTCCCGTGGCTGGGGATACGACGGCGTCGACCTGTACGCGGTGCACGAGGCGTACGGCGGCCCAGACGCTCTCAAGCGTTTTGTGGACGCCTGCCACGCTTCCGGCATCGCAGTGGTGATGGATGTGGTCTACAACCACGTCGGTCCGGATGGGAACTACCTAGGCGAGTTCGGTCCCTACTTCACGGACCGGCACCGCACACCCTGGGGTGATGCCATCAACTACGACGGCGCCGGGAGCGACGAGGTGCGGCGCTTTGTCGTCGACAACGCGGTCATGTGGCTGCGTGACTACCACTGCGACGGTCTGCGGCTCGACGCTGTTCACGCGATCGTCGACACCTCGGCGGTGCACCTGCTCGAGGAGATCGCCACGGCCGTGCATGACCTTTCCATAGATCTCGGTCGGGAGCTGTGGGTGATCGCGGAGAGCGACCTCAACGATCCTCGGGTGGTCAACAGCCTCTCGCGCGGCGGGTACGGCTGCGATGCGCAGTGGAGCGACGACTTCCACCACGCTCTGCATGCTTCGTTGACCGGCGAGACAAGCGGGTACTACGCCGACTTCGGGCGCGTCGAGGACGTCGCCCTCTCCCTCCGGAACGTGTTCGTCAACCCGGGTGGGTACTCGCCATTTCGCCAGCGCCGCCACGGACGGCCGGTCGGAGACCTGCCGGCGACGGATTTCCTCGGCTACCTTCAGAACCACGACCAGGTCGGCAACCGCGCACAGGGTGAACGTAGCGCGGCCCTGATGAGCGTTGGACGGCTGCAGATCGCGGCGGCGCTGGTGCTGCTGGGGCCCTTTGTGCCGATGCTCTTCGCCGGCGAGGAGTGGGCGGCCTCGACCCCTTTCCAGTACTTCACCGACCACCAGGACCCGGGGCTCGGCCGGCTGGTGTCGGATGGCCGTAGGCGTGAGTTCGCGTCATTCGGCTGGGACCCCGCCGACATCCCCGATCCCCAGGACCCAGCCACCTTTGCGCGATCCACTCTGCGCTGGGATGAGCTCGAGCTCGAGCCGCACGCAACCATGCTGCGGTGGTATCGAGAGCTGAGCGCGCTGCGCGCGAGTACACCCGGGCTGCGCGACGGCGACCGCGCCGCGGGGTCAGTGGAGTTCGGCGAGGCCGGCCGATGGTTGGTGATGCGCCGGGCCGCCCTGACCGTGGCGTGCAACTGGGGAGACGGCCCCGCCCACCTCCATGTACGCGAATCAGCCGTCGTGATGACCAACGTCGCGCCCTCATGGACGGAGAGAGGACTTCTGCTGGAGCCTGATGCCGTGGTGGTGACGCGCGACTAGCGTGCCTGGGCGGCGGCGGCACGACGGGCGGCGAGCTGGACACCGGTGACCGCAACCTCCACCACGCAGTCGCACTCCACCACGGCCGTGGTGGCACCCAGGCACCGTCTGCACATCACCGACTCGCAGGGCAGGCACCGGTAGAACGTGTCCTCGATGGCGGTGCCGCACACCGAGCAGAGCGGCCGTCCGTCGGACCACACCTCATCGACCACAACAAGCGTCGAGGTCGAACCATCCGCGAGGTGAACGCCGTCGGGTCGGAGATGAAGCCGGGCGGGGAGAACGCAGGTGCAGCTGCCCATGCGAACAAGTGTACGTTCTCAGCCCTCAGCGTGGGCCCGCCGGGTATGGCGCCTAGGCTGCGCTTCCCGCCCCGGTCAGCTCGCCGGCGCCGGCTTGGCGCAGCAGCGCCCGGGTGGCCGTGACCCGGCACGCCAGCATCTCCAGGATCTCGTCGAGACGGTCCCGGAGCTCCGAGTTGAGCGCGATCGGGTGATTGTCGATGTCGCGTAGCAGAGCGGACAGGCGGACCGCCTTCTGGTCGATGTGCGCAACGATCTCCTGGGGACTCTCCACCGTCGCGGTGCTCTTGCTTGGCTCCATCCAGGTACCTCCGTGGGTTGCTGGGGCGGGACGTGCCTGCGGCCGGTGGTTGGGTCCCGACCGTCACCCCAACACTAGGCTCCGCGGGCTCCGGTATCAAGGGGCGTCGGCGCTCCGTCATCCTCCGGGCGCGGAGGCCGGTCCCGCAGGCGGGTTCTCTGCGAGTGGTACGGGTGGGCGCGGCGACTGCGTGAAGTCGAAGTCGGCCGCCAGGTTGCCGAGCGCGGGTGCGTTCTCGCGGACGTCGAGGCGAGGGTCGGCCCGACCATCAGTCTGCGGGTCCAGCCGCTGACCGCCGAGGAAGTCGTCCTCGATGAACTTGGCGTAGGCATCGAAGCTCAGGGTCTGGTGGTCCACATATCCCGGCCGTGCGTACGGGCTGATCACCAACCCGGGCACGCGCAACCCGTAGCCGTTGACGTCGACGGTCGGCGGGACCACGTGGTCGTAGAAACCACCCCAGTCATCCCACGTGAGAAAGATCGCGGTGCTGTTCCACTCCGGCCCCTGCATCGCGGCGTCGACCAGCCGGGTGACCCATGTCTGCCCGTCCGCGATATTCGCGGGCGGGTGGTCGCTGTCCTGCTGAGCGGGAGCCACCCACGACACCGCCGGCAGGGTGCCGTTCTTGGCTTGCGCGAAGTAGTTGGTGACGTCCTTGACGTTGCCCAGCTGACCGTCCTGTTGCACGGTTGTGAAGTAGGGCAGCGGGTTCCAGATTCCAGGGGTCTTGGCGTTTTGATACGGAGCATTGCAGTCCACCGCGTCGTCGGCACAGTCAGGCTGCTGGCCACCCTGCACGAAGTAATTCCACGAGATGCTGTCCTTGTGGAGCAGATAGGTGAGATCCGTCCACGCATACGTCGGCGGCGTCCCGGTGGTGCCCGTCTTCTTGTTGAAGTCGGAAGGATTGCCCGGGCTCTGCAACGCATTGACGCAGTTCTGCGGATCACTGCTCCCGTGGCAGTTGGCCGACCATTCCGACACCTCAAAGAGGTGCGCGGGCAGACTCCACGAGGCGTTGGGCTCGAACATAGCGTCCTGCAGGACGAAGTCGTGCGCCCAGGTCCAGTAGTTGGGGAGGTCGCGAGCGTCGTGGTAGCCCATGGTGTCGCTACCGCCGCCGCCGCAGGAGGGATCGTGCGTCGAGCCGCACCCCTTGCCGCCCTTTTCGGCGCTGGCGATGAAGCCGTCCATCTTGCCACCGTTGATGTCGGCGATGGCATTGGTCTGACCATGCGGACCGCCCCCGTTGACCGGGTTGGCGTTGTAGTAGGGGAAGGTGCATTTGCCCGTCTCGGGATCGTTGACACACACCGTGAAGTGACCGTTGCTCGCGGGGTAGCCATTGGCCCCGGGGTAGGTGCCGAAGTACTCGTCGAAGGAACGGTTCTCCTGCATGATCACGATGACGTGAGCGATCTTGTGGATGCCGCCTGCGTCGCCCGTTGAGCTGGATGCGCTCGCCGACCCCGTTGGGGAGGGGCCGGTCGCCGAGCCGCAGGCGGTCGCCGCCGCCACCGCCGCTGTGACCACCACGATTGCCCCACGTCGCGTCCGCCGCTGCATGACCGCGATTCTCGAAGCCAGGGACACCTGGCCACCTGAGAGCAGGTTGAGGGAGCGGCCCTGCCGTGTCTGGAAGGCCACCTGTAGACTGGGCGTGCCGCCGGCGGCAGACAGCGAGGCGCGGATGGCGGAACCGGTAGACGCGCGGGACTTAGGATCCCGTGGGGCAACCCATCCGAGTTCGAGTCTCGGTCCGCGCACTTTCGCCCGCAACAGGGACCA
>JALZAG010000235.1 GCA_030948445.1 Candidatus Dormiibacterota bacterium | reverse complement strand
CCACTGCACCTCCCGGTGGCCCCGCCAGCCCCGCGCCCCGCGCCGGCGGCGACCTCGCCACCCGGCGCCGACGAGGGCATCCAGGCGCCGAGCCCGGTCAACCTGCCTCCGGTCGCCGTCCTGCCCGCACCGGCGCCGTCGCCCGGACGCGGAGGGTCGGTGGTAGGCCTGGGCCTGCTCGCCGCCTTCGTCGCCACCCTGTTGATCGCCACGGGGCTGACCGCACGGCGCAGGCTGTAATGCGCCGGCTGCGCTTCCCGCGGCTCTGGTCCGGCCTGAACTTCTCGGTCAAGTTCGCGGCGATCATCGCTGTGGCCGGCATCCTGATCGCGATCATTCCGCTCTCGCTGGCGAGCAACGAGAACCGCAACCAGGCGACCCAGCGCGCCACCGACAAGGCCGGCATCGTCGTCAACCTGATCGCCGGCCAGCAGAAGTCGCTGGCGTCGTTCGCCTCGGGGATGTCGCAGGAGCTGGCCGCGCCACTGACGCAGCGTGACCTGCCGACGCTGCACACCACGTTGCGCCGCTACTCGCAGGTGAACAGCCCGTCCGACGTCGTCGGTGCCAGCGGTCCACTCGCCACCGCCGCCGTGCGCGATGGCATGCCGCTGGCGAGCGACGGCGCGCTGCTGCACGCCTTGACTGCGTCGTTGGGCTCCGGGCAGCCCGTGCTCGTCGGGCCCGACGGGACGCCCTGGCTGGTCGCGTCGGCCGGTGTGCTCGGCACCCAGGAGAACGTGTTCATCGCGCGGCCCATCGACGCCGCCTTCCTTCGGGCGCTCGACGGCACAATCACGACGTCGGCCGACCCCGCGGGCATCGCGGTGGTGCGCGCCAACGTGGTGGTGTCGGGCGGCAGCACAGTTCTCGACCAGGCAGTCGCGCAGGGCAGCCCCGTCAACAGCGGCATCGCCGCAGTCCTCAGCCAGGGCGCCGGCGCGCAGGTGGTCGACGTCGGTGGCCGCCAGGCGGGAGCCTACGCGCAGCCCCTGGGCGGTGGTTTCGCAATCCTGGTAAGCACCCCGGTCTCGGAGGTGAGCACCCTCTGGCAGCCGATCGTGATCCTGCTCGGCCTGATCGTCGTCGCCATGTTCTTCATCGTGGTCGTGGTCCAGACCGACCTCCAGCGCCCCCTGCGCCGTCTCGATCGCGCCGTCGCCGCGCTGGCGCGTGACGAGTACGACGTGCCGGTGCCACGCATCGCCAACGACGAGATTGGCCGACTCGCCTCGAGCTTCGAGGAGATGCGCCGTCAGCTGCGCGCCACCATCACCGGGGCGCGCGCCCGCGCGGCCATCGCCAGTGAGCTCAACTCCCCTCAACCGCTCGAGAAGGCGCTGACCGAGGTGTGCGTGCAACTGCGTGGGTCTGCGTCTGCCGACGGCGCATTCATCCTGGTCAGCGGCTCGGAGATGACCGACAGCTTCGCGATCACCGACGGAACCGCTGTCGACCTCGACATCGCCACCATCCTCGCCGCCGAGGGCCCGATCGGCTGCGCGCATCGCCACACCGGTCCCGACGCGATGATCGCGGGGGCCGCCCCCGGGAGCCTCGAGGCGAGCCTCGGGCTGCACGAGTTCTGCATCGCACCACTTCGCATGGGCCGCAACGTCCTCGGAGTGCTCGGTATGGCGCGCGTCGAGGGCGGTTTCACCAGCAGCGACGCGTCACTGGTGGCGAGCTCAGCGGAGCAGGTGGCCCTCTCCCTGGAGCGCTACCGCTTCATCGCCATGATGCAGCGCCAGGCCAGCACCGATGACCTCACCGGCCTCTACAACCATCGTTTCCTCATCGACTACCTCGGCCAGCAGGTGGCTCTCGCCGAACGACTCAACACCCCGCTCGCCATCCTGGTCATCGACCTCGACCACTTCAAAGCGGTGAACGACACCTATGGCCACCCGGTCGGCGATGCGGTGCTGAGCGGATTCGCGCAGACGCTGGTGGGAAGCATCCGTCGCGCGGACCTGGCGGCCCGCTATGGAGGTGAGGAGTTCATCGTGGTGATGTCGAACACCTCGACGGCCGACGCCCGCCTGGTTGCCGAGAAGATCCGCGCCGCCGCCGACGCCATGCAGGTGCCCATCGACGGCGGTCGCAACCACGTGTCCGTGTCGGTGAGCGTGGGGGGTGCCGCCTATCCGGAGGACACCACCACCGCCGCCGAGCTGCTGGCCACCGCCGACGCCGCCCTCTACGATGCCAAGCACGCCGGGCGCAACCGCGTGTGCATGGCCGGCGAGAACGATGCCCTGGAGGGTCCCAGCAATGTCACCGTCATCCGTCCCCGTCGATCTGCGCAGTGACACCTTCACCACGCCCGACGCGGAGATGCGCGCGGTGATGGCGCGCGCGGAGGTGGGGGACGACGTGTGGGGCGAGGATCCCACCGTGCACCAGCTCGAGGAGGAGATGGCGTCGCGCCTGCGCAAGGAGGCCGCGGTGTTCGTGCCCAGTGGCACCATGGGAAACCTCGCGTCGCTGGCCGCGCAGACCCGCCCCGGTGACGAGGTGATCGTCGACTCGGAGTCGCACGTGGTGCTCAACGAGGCCGGCGGCGCCGGCGCCGTGGCCGGTGTGATGCTCAACACTGTCGACGCCAGTGGCGGTGTCCCCACCGCCCAGCAGGTGACCACCGCGGTGCGCGTCCGCGACATCCACCATCCCACCTCACGGCTGCTCTGGCTCGAGAACACCCATGGGGGCCGCGGGGGCATCGCGGCGAGTGCGACGGTGGTCGACGCCGCGGCTGAGGCCGCTCACGGCGCCGGCCTGCGCGTCCACTGCGACGGCGCCCGGCTCTTCAACGCCGCGGTCGCGCTCCAGGTCGACGCCTCCAGCCTGGTCGCCAGCTGCGACACGGTGTCGGTGTGCCTCAGCAAGGGCCTGGGCGCGCCGGTCGGATCGGTGGTCAGCGG
>JALZAG010000225.1 GCA_030948445.1 Candidatus Dormiibacterota bacterium | reverse complement strand
GGGAGGTGGTACGCCGCGCGCGACAGCTGGGCGAACAGCGATCGGCGCCGGTGCATGGCGACGGGGAATCGCATGACATCAATGTCGCCGTCGCGTTCAAGCCCGGGTGCGAAACCGCTGTTCCACGTGGCCTCGTCGAGCGCCGTTGTGGTCCACACGTCGACGTCCCATCCACGCGCCGAGAGCGCATGGCCAAGACGGCGCATGGCATTCTCCGCGCCTCCCACCACCGTGTCACCGTATCGCGGGACCACGATGCGCAGCTGGTCGGGGAAAGGGGAGGTCGCCAAGTCGGGCCCCGGGACGTCAGACACGGTGATCCTCAACAGACGGTGGCGAACTAGGCGCCCGGCACCCCCTGTTCACGAAGCGACGCGAGGTATGCGCTGAGGCCGTCTCGCCAGCCTGGCAAGGGGCTTTCACCGAGCAGCCGCCACACCCGGTTATCGAGCACCGAGTATGCGGGCCGTGGCGCGGGAGTGGGGTGGTCAGCGGTTGGGATCGCGGTCACCGCTGTTGCCTCGCCGACCGAAGCGAAGATCGCCTCGGCGAATCCGTGCCAGCTCACCGCCCCTGCGTTGGTGAGATGGTAGGTGCCCGGAATGTCCCGCTCGATGAGGCGCAGGAGGGCCGGGGCGAGGTGGCCGGTCCACGTCGGCGAGCCCACCTGGTCTGAAACCACGCGCAGAGGCTGTTGGCGCTCACGCGCTCTGAGCATGGTCAGCACGAAGTTGGGTCCCTGGCGTCCGTACAGCCACGAGGTGCGCACCACGAGGTGGCGTCGCGCCAGAGCGCGAACCTCGTTCTCTCCGGCGAGCTTGCTGGCGCCGTAGACGGAGCGTGGACGTGGTTGTTGCCACTCGTCGATCGGCTCGGTGGCGTCGCCCCCGAAGACGTAGTCGGTGCTGAGCTGGAGGATGAGCACGCGGCGCCGGTCACAGGCTGCCGCGAGGACACGTGGTCCCAGGGAATTCAGCCGGTAAGCCGCGTCAGGGTTACCCTCGGCATCATCCACGCGGGTCCACGCGGCGCAATTGATGACCACCTCCGGATCAGCCTCGTCGAGTACGGCAGCGACCATGGTGGGGTCAGCGATGTCGCAGTCCGCGCGATCGGTGGAGCGGACCGAATGACCGGCCCCTGTCGCGCAGTCGAACAGCTCGCGGCCGAGCTGGCCATCGCCCCCGGTGAGCAGGATCCGCGTCAACGATGAGCCTGTGCCTGCATCGGCTTGTAATTACGCCTGTAGAAGTCCCAGAACTCGTCCGACTTCAGGGGTCGCCACCACGGCTGATTGTCACGGTACCAGTCGACGGTTTCGCGCATCCCGCGGTGGAGCGGGATCAGAGGAATCCAACCCAGCGCTCTGAGCTTGCTGCTATCGACAGCGTAACGCCTGTCATGTCCGAGCCGATCGCGAACGTGCTGCTTGAGGGACGGAGGCTTTTCCAGCGCAGACAGCACGAGGTCGGCAACCTGCTCGGCGGTGGTAGCTCCGCCGTAGCCGATGTTGTAATCCTCGCCCGCGCTTCCCCGCCGAAGGGCAACGTCGATCCCGCTCGCGTGGTCGGTCACGTGGAGGTAATCGCGAACCGCGGTGCCATCTCCGTAGATGGGCAGTGGCTGATCGTCGATACCGTTTGTGATGAAGAGCGGAATGATCTTCTCGGGGTACTGGTACGGCCGTACGTGTTCGACCCGCGGGTGGTGATCACGGGTAGGCCGTAGGAGGCGCGGTATGCCCCCACCATCATCTCGCCGGCCGCCTTGCTCGCGGAGTACGGGCTGCGCGGCCGCAGCGGGTCGTTCTCGGAGCTGGTTCCCTCTTCGACGTCTCCGTAGACCTCGTCGGTGGACACTTGTAGGAACCGGCTTACGCCGGCGCGGCGTGCCGCCTCGAGCAGGACGTATGTGCCAAACACGTCGGTCTGGATGAATTGACCGGGTGACTCCAGCGATCGGTCCACGTGGGACTCTGCAGCGAAGTTGACGATGGCGTCG
>JALZAG010000206.1 GCA_030948445.1 Candidatus Dormiibacterota bacterium | reverse complement strand
GAGGAGATGGACGAGGTCGAGCAGCTGCTCACCGACCTGCGCAGGCACGACGTCGAGATCGTGACCATCGGTCAGTATCTGCGCCCCTCGCTGAAGCACCACCCACTGGTGCGCTTCTGGACGCCGGCGGAGTTCGCCGCGTTGAAGGCGTTTGGCCTTGCCCTGGGTTTCAGCCACGTCGAGAGCGGCCCGTTGGTGCGCAGCTCGTACCACGCGCACGAGCAGGCGGTGGCGGCAACCTTGGCGTGACGGCCAGCAGTCTCGAGTACCTCTGGCTCGGGAACGTCGAGTACGCCGATGCCTGGGTGCTGCAGCGCCACCTCGCCGCGGCGCGGGCCCGCGCCGATATCGGCGACGTCGTGTTGCTCGTGGAGCACCCGCCTGTCTACACGATGGGTCGGAACGGCTCGCCGGCCCATGTGCCGAGCGGGCCCGAGCACCTGCGCTCGCTCGGCGCTGACTACCTCGAGGTGGACCGAGGCGGCTCGGTGACCTTCCACGGGCCTGGACAGCTGGTCGCCTATCCCATCATCCAGATCGCCGGCGTGTTCCCCCTGGCGGCGGAGCCGGCCCGGGGCGACGTCGTCGCCCACCTCCGCGCGCTGGAGGAGGCCCTGATCGCCACCGTCGCCGCGTACCACGTCGTCGCCGCACGGCGTCCGCCGTACACCGGGATCTGGGTTGGCAACGAGAAGCTGGCGGCGATCGGGGTCAAGCTGGCCTCCGGAGTGACCACTCACGGCGCGGCCCTGAACGTGACCACCGACCTCGCGTGGTTCGACGAGGTGATCCCCTGCGGGATCGAGGGGGCCGGGGTGGCGTCGTTGGCGTCGCTCGGGGTGCGCCCGCCACCCCGGTTGCACGACGTGGCGGTGCGCTTCGCCACCGAGTTGGCTCAGGTGGTGGGTCGACAGCCAAGGGCCGCCGGTGAGGCGGTGCGTTCAGCTGTCACGGAGGCTGCGGCAGTGCCTGCGTGAGCTGGTTACGGGGGCTCATACAGGTCTGAAGATTTGTCCTCGGATGACCAGTACTTCGCCAACAAGCCGGCGCAAACCCACAAACCTCTGGTCAAAGGTGTCCGTAACCGCTACCATGCCGCTCCAGGATCGCCCACCCGCTCGGATCGTTCTTCCCACATCCTCCCACCCCCCGAGTGGACGCGCTTCCCGAGGGATCCCGCGATGGCAACCTTCGTCCGCAACCGGGTGCTCAGTCAGCTGACCTGGACCGAGGAGGAGGAGGAGAGACGCTCGTCGCGCCGCGACGCCCTCTGCGAGCTCGACGGCCTCCTCACCCAGCTCGAGGAGGTGAACCTCCGCGGTGGCGCTGTTCCCAGCCGCGTGCTCATCGCGCTCCGCCGTCGCGGCGTGATCGCCCGCCCCGGGGTCAATCCAGCAGAGCTCATCGAGGCCATCTTCGGCGTGCAGGAGGCGTTCATGCGCCAGCCCGACGGCGCCGATCAGCTGGTGGCCTACGAGGTCCTGCGTCGCCGCATCGCCTGACCGGGTCAACGCAGTTCCCCCTTCGCCTGTCGTCAGCGCAGGCGACTTCACGTCGCCGGAGCTGACACCGCTGAGCTGGGGGGAGCCCGAGGGGGGAACGCAGTTCCCCCTTCGCCACTCCTGATAGCCTGCGGTTGATGGATCTGGAGCCTGCCAAGCGCGCCGCCGGGGAGGCCGCGGCTCTGCTCGTGGAGGACGGCATGACGCTCGGGTTGGGCACCGGCACCACCGCGCGCTGGTTCATCGAGGCAGTCGGTGCTCGGGTGGCAGACGGGCTGCATGTCTCCGCCGTGGCGACCTCCCTGGCCAGTGCCGCGCTGGCCGCGCGCCAGCGCATCCCCCTCGTCGAGCTCGATGCCGGCGGGGTCGACCTCGCCGTCGACGGGGCCGACACGATCGATCCCGACCTTCGCCTGCTCAAGGGGTTGGGCGGGGCGCTGGTGCGCGAGCGCATCGTGGCGGCGGCGGCGTCACGCTTCGTCATCGTCGCGGACGAGTCGAAGTTGGGCTCCCACCTGTCCGGGTTCGTGCCCGTGGAGTTGCTGGTGTTCGGGTGGCACCACACCATGACGCTGCTCGACCAGACCGGCACCAGCTTTGCGCTGCGGCTGGACGCCGCGGGCGAGCCCTTGCGCAGCGACAATGGCAACCTGATCGCCGACGGGGAGTTCGGACCGATCGCCGATCCTGAAGGCCTGGCGGCCCGCCTCGACTCCATCCCTGGGGTGGTCGGGCACGGCCTATTTCTCGGTATGGCCGACCTGGTCATCGTTGCGGGGGACGAGGGAAAGCTGCGGCGGCTCGAGCCCGCGCGGGGAGGCTCCGCGGCCCTATCCTGAGCGGCGACGTCGACTGCGCTGAGGAGGTGGCTGCATTGGCCGAGGAGACGCTTGCGTGGAGGGCCATCAAGCCCGGCCACAAGGTGCTCGACCGCGACGGCAACGAGGTCGGCACTGTCTCGCGAGTCCTCGCGGACGACGGTGCCGACATCTTCCATGGCGTGGCGGTGCACCACGGCCTGCCGATCCTCGGCGCGGACCACGAGATCGTCGCAGCGAGGATCGAGCGCATCGGCGAGGACAGCATCCACACGAACCTTGCGGCGTCCGAGCTGGAGGGCCTGCGCGCTCCTCGATAGGGCGCTACAGTGCCCGCCTGGGCGGGTAGCTCAGCTGGTCAGAGCGTCTCGCTTACACCGAGAAGGCCGCGGGTTCGATCCCTGCCCCGCCCACTCGCGCGGGCTGCGCTGCACGCCGCATCTGGCACATACTGGTGGCGCAGCATTCCCAACGCCCGAACGCAGGCAGACAGCCCCAGCGCGAGGGTATGCAGGCGGGAGCAGAAGGAGGTTCGCGAGACGTGAGCGACAGTCGCCGCACCCTGACCAACCGACAGGGGCACCCGGTGTGGAACAACCAGAGCCAGCGCACCGTCGGCCCGCGCGGCCCGGCCACCCTCGAGAACTACCAGTTCCTCGAGAAGATCAGTCACTTCGACCGCGAGCGCATCCCTGAGCGCGTGGTCCACGCCCGTGGCACCGTCGCGCACGGGTATTTCGAGGCCTACGGGAAGATCGGCGACGACCCGGCGTCGAAGTACACGCGCGCCAAGCTCTTCCAGGAGAAGGGCAAGCGCACGCCGCTCAGCATCCGCTTCTCCACTGTGGCCGGCGGACGCGATTCCTCCGAGGTGGCCCGCGACCCGCGCGGCTTCGCAGTGAAGTTCCGCACCGAGGATGGCAACTGGGACCTGGTGGGCAACAACCTGCCGGTGTTCTTCATCCGCGACGCGATCAAGTTCCCCGACCTCATCCACTCGCAGAAGCCGGACCCGGTGAGCTTCTTCCGTCAGGACCCCAACCGGGTCTTCGACTTCATCGCAGCATCGCCGGAAGCGACGCACATGGTCATGTTCGTCTTCAGTCCGCGGGGCATCCCCAGCGACTACCGCCACCAGCAGGGCTTCGGCGTCAACACCTACAAGATGGTCAACGCCGCGGGCGAGAGCGTGCTCGTCAAGTACCACTGGCATCCCAAGCAGGGTGTCCGGTCGCTGACGGCGGCGCAGGCGGCCACGGTGCAGGCCACCGAGCTCGGCAGCGCCACTCTCGATCTCCGTGACGCCATCGAGCGCGGCGATCACCCGGAGTGGGAGCTGCTGGTGCAGATCATGAGCGACGACGAGCATCCCGAGCTGGACTTCGACCCGCTTGACGACACCAAGGTGTGGCCCGAGGACCAGTTCCCGCTGCGTGCGGTGGGTCGGATGGTGCTCGACCGGGCGGTGGTCGACAACTTCACCGAGAACGAGCAGATCGCCTTCGGAACCGGCGTGCTCGTCGACGGCCTCGACTTCTCCGACGACAAGATGCTGGTCGGACGGACGTTCTCGTACTCGGACACGCAGCGCTACCGGGTCGGGCCCAACTACCTACAGCTGCCGGCGAATCATCCCGCCGAGGGAGTGCAGGTCAACACCAACCAGCGTGACGGCCAGATGGCTTACTCGGTCGACGGCCACACCAACCCGCACATCACCTACGAGCCCTCGCTGCGCGGCGGCCTGGCTGAGGGAGAGACCCGCGGCCCCGGCGAGAGCGGACCGGTGATCAGCGGTCGCCTCACCCGCGCGCACATCCCGCGTCGCAACGACTATCAGCAGGCGGCGGATCGCTGGCAGACCATGGAGCAGTGGGAGCGCGATGACCTCGTGTTCAACCTCTCCGGCGCCCTGGGTCAGTGCGAGAAGCTCCTGCAGGAACGGATGGTCTGGCACCTCCTGCTCGTCGACGACGAGCTAGGTGGCCGGGTTGCCGATGCCGTCGAGGTGTCGATCGACCGGGTCACGAAGCTCGAGCCCCTGCCCACGCAGGAACTCACTGCCGAGGACCATCGCCGGCTCGCCAACCTGGGCAAGGCCGGTACCCGTCAGCTGACCACTCGCGCGGTCACCGGCTCGGTCCCGAACGAGCGGGCCGATGTCCCCGAGCTCGCGGCTGCCGAGCTCCGCGAGAAGGCGATCACCCACTGAGAACGAGGGGCGGGACTGGGTGGTCCCGCCCCTTGCCTCGGGTCCGAAGCGCCGGAGGGCGGGCCGCTCGATCGCGTCATTCGCGTTGACGGGAGGACTCCGAAACGCCAGTTTGTGCCATCATCAGCCTAAACAAGGAGGTAGGTGATGGCCCGTGGAGCACAGGCGGCGATCGCGGTGGGGGTTGCGGTGTTCGGCTTCGATGCCGACCCGGGAGTACCGCCGAGCCGCGCTCTCCAGGTGCTCACCCTGCGCCGTGGGCTGCCCAGGGGGGAGCTCGAGCCCCGCGAGCGCTTCTCCGCAGCCGCGACCCGGCTGGCAGCTTCCGCCGGGGTGGATCTCGCTGCCAAACGCAGCGGTCGGAGCGATCGCCTCCATCTGGTCGACATCGACGACGACCCCGGACGCGGAGCGCGGACGGTGACAGCCTGGTACTACGCCACCGCCCCGATGGCCGACGTGACCGGCCCGGGGACATGGTCGGCGACGGGAAGGGGGTTGCGGCTCGAAGCCAGGGACAGCGCCGCGCTTCGCCAGGCCACCGAGCGGCTCCGCCAGGACGCCCGGCAGGTCGCCGGCGCGGCAGCGCTGCTGGGCGACGTGTTCACGGGCGATGACCTGCTTCGCGTCCACATCGCGCTGCACGGCGGCCCCGAGGGCAGCGACAGGACCTTCCGGCGCCGCATCCAGGAGCTGCGCGACAGCGGGCTGCTCCGGCCCGTCGCGGAGCGGGAGGTGGCTGCGCTGCGAGCGCGGGTGCCTCGCTTCCGCTCGCCCGCGGGGACCGGTGGCCGGCCGCCCGAGCTCTTCCGGTACGCAGGCACCGGCGGCGAGAACGAGCAGCTGGTGTCGCTGCGGGCCCGGCGAGGGGCCTGACCGAGCACCGCTCAGCCGGCGTCGGCCGGCCAGGCGCCCTCACCGCTGGTGAGGACGAGCGTCACCGGGCCGTCGTTGACCAGCTCCACCTCCATGTGGGCCCCGAACCGACCCGTCTGCACCACAAGCGCTCGATCGCGCAGGGCCGCCACGAACACATCGCAGAGGCGCTCGGCCTCATCGGGCGCCCCGGCGCGGATGAACGATGGGCGGTGGCCTCGCGACGCGTCCGCGTGCAGGGTGAACTGGCTCACCACCAAGATCGAGCCGCCCGCCTGGGCAAGGTCGACGTTCATCCGGCCGCCGTCGTCCGGAAAGATGCGAAGCGTGGCCACACGCTGGGCGAGCCGGACGGCCACCGCGTCGACGTCATCCGGCCCGACGCTGAGCAGGACAAGCAGTCCAGGGCCGATCTCACCGATCGTGGAACCTTCGACGCGGACGCCGGCGCGGGCGGCGCGCTGCACCACCGCCCTCACGCGCGGTCGTCAGAGGTGAGCGCGCGGAAGCCGCGGAAGATGCGCATCGCCTCTGCCTCGGCATCCAGGAACGACTGGTCGACGATGCGGATGTCGTGCACGACGAAGCTCCAGCTGCCCTCACTGTCCGCACCGACCGGTCGTCCAAAGGCGGATCCCCGGCCGTGGGGAGGGATCATCTCCATGCGCGAGCCGTCGGGCATACGACGGTAGATGACGCGCCGCACCAGGATGCTCTCCAGCGGACGTCCGTTGCGCAGGCGGCCGTCCACCAGTTCAACGCGGCGAAGCTTGGCGATCGGGTTGTCCCGGTCGAGAAGCTCGAGCTCGGCGGAGAATCGCTCGGAGATGTCACGGGCGATGAAGGCCAGGGCGAGAGCATCCGCCTCGTCTCCGGCGACCCGCACGAACCCAGCCGCCGACAGCGGTCGCTCATCGCCCGTCGTTCGTGCCTCCGCCAGCGCCTGGTCGAAGAAGAGCTGAG
>JALZAG010000205.1 GCA_030948445.1 Candidatus Dormiibacterota bacterium | reverse complement strand
GCGAGGTGGCGCTGCAGCACCCAGGCATCCGCGTACTGGACGTTTCCGAGCCAGAGGTACTCGAGACTGCCGGCCGTCACGCCAAGGTTGCCGCCACCGCCTGCTCGTGCGCGTGGTACGAGCTGCGGACCAACGGGCCGCTCTCGACGTGGCTGAAACCCAGGGCAAGGCCAAACGCCTTCAACGCGGCGAACTCCGTCGGCGTCCAGAAGCGCACCAGTGGGTGGTGCTTCAGCGAGGGGCGCAGATACTGACCGATGGTCACGATCTCGACGTCGTGCCTGCGCAGGTCGGTGAGCAGCTGCTCGACCTCGTCCATCTCCTCGCCGAGGCCCACCATCAGCCCGCTCTTGGTGCGGCTTCGGGGCTCCAGCCGCTTGGCCTCCTTGAGCAGCGTGAGGCTCTGCTGGTATCCCGCCTTGGGGCGCACCCGGGGGTAGAGGCGCTCGATGGTCTCGAGGTTGTGGTTGAAGATCTCGGGCGCTGTTGCCATGACCACGCGCAGAGAGTTGAGGCTGCCGTTGAAGTCCGGCGTCAGCACCTCGATCGTCGTGCCCGGCGACTGGCGGCGGATCTCACGGATGGTCTCCGCGAAGATCTCAGCCCCGAAGTCGGGCAGGTCGTCCCTGTCCACCGATGTCACCACCGCGTGGGCGAGGCCCATCTGCGCGACGGCCGTGGCGACCCGGCGCGGCTCGTCAGCGTCGATGTCGCCGCCTCGCTTCCCGCTCGTCACCGCGCAGAACGCACAAGCACGGGTGCAGACCTCGCCGAGGATCATGAAGGTGGCGGTGCCATGGCCCCAGCACTCGGCGATGTTGGGACAGCGGGCCTCCTCGCACACGGTCACCAGGTCCAGCCCGCGCATCAGGCTCTTGATCTCCGTGTACCCCTCGCCGGCGGGCAACTTCACGGTGAGCCACTCGGGCCTGCGCTCGACCCCCTCGGGGAGGAGCCGCTGGTGCATGGGACGGGTGTCGACGGGCTGGGCCGCGCGCGGGGCGGGCGTCAGCGGGATGTCGCGCATGCCCTTGCACTGTACAACGCACCCCGCCACCGCCGGCGCGCGGAGGCGGCCCTCGCCTGAGCCACAATCCGACCCATGACCGCGCCACCTCTTCCGCGCAACGAGCCCGTTCTCGAGTACCGACCCGGGTCGCCGGAGCGCAGCGCCGTCCGGCAGGCGATCGAGGACCTCACTGCGGCGGCCCCGCACGCCCTGCCGCTGCACATCGGAGGCGCCGACGTCGAGGGGAGCGGCGAGCCGTTCACCGTCACCGCCCCACACCGCCACCAGTTGGTGCTTGGTGTCGGTACCACCGCCACCGAATCGGAGGTGACCGCGGCCATCGACGCGGCGCTCCGAGCACGCCGCGAGTGGGCTGAGTCCTCCTTCGAGTCGCGCGCCGCCGTTTTCCTGCGCGCCGCCGAGCTGCTCGCGGGCCCGTGGCGCGCGCGCGTCAATGCGGCCACCATGCTCGGTCAAAGCAAGACAGCGTACCAGGCCGAGATCGACGCAGCCGCAGAGCTCATCGACTTTTGGCGGTTCAACGTGCATTTCGCCGCACATCTCAACGACGAACAGCCGCTCTCGTCACCGGGCGTGTGGAACCGCATGGAGCTGCGTGCGCTCGAGGGCTTCGTCTTGGCGATCACGCCATTCAACTTCACCTCGATCGCCGGCAACCTACCCACCGCACCAGCGCTGATGGGGAACACGGTTGTGTGGAAGCCGGCGACGACGCAGCAGCTGGCGGCGTCAGCGCTGATGCAGCTGCTGGCGGAGGCGGGCCTGCCGCCCGGCGTCATCAACATGGTGACCGGACACAGCGGCGGCGTTGCGGCGGCTGCCCTCCCCCACCCGGACCTTGCGGGCATTCACTTCACCGGCTCGACGGGCACCTTCCACTCGATCTGGTCGACAGTCAGCAGGAACCTCGACGGCTACCGCACCTACCCTCGCCTTGTGGGCGAGACCGGCGGCAAGGATTTCGTGGTCGCGCACCACTCCGCGTCCCCCGATGCACTGCTCGTCGGGCTGCTGCGCGGCGCGTTCGAGTACCAGGGACAGAAGTGCTCAGCCGCCTCGCGCGCGTACGTTCCGCAGGCGATGTGGGAGGAGCTGCGCGGTCCCCTGGCGGCGGCGGCGGAGTCGCTGCCGATGGGCGACCCCACCGACATGCGCAACTTCATGGGTGCCGTGATCGACAAGGCCGCGTTCGGCGTCCACGCCGATGCCATCACCGCGGCACGAGGAGACGCGACCATCTCGCTGGTTGCGGGCGGCGAATTCGACGACAGCGAGGGCTGGTTCGTGCGCCCCACCATCTTCGAGACTGACAACCCGCGTCACGACCTCATGGAGCGCGAGCTCTTCGGCCCGATCCTCACGGTCCACCCGTACGCTGACGACGACTGGGAGACGATCCTGCGGACCGTCGACAGCACGTCGCCGTACGCGTTGACCGGCGCGGTGTTCGCGACCGACCGGGGCGCGATCGACGTCGCGACCCGGGTGCTGCGCAACGCAGCAGGCAACTTCTACATCAACGACAAACCAACGGGCGCGGTCGTCGGCCAGCAGCCATTCGGCGGCGCCCGCAGCAGCGGCACCAACGACAAGGCGGGCTCGCCACTCAACCTGATGCGCTGGGTGTCGGCAAGGGCGATCAAGGAGACGTTCAACCCGCCGACGGACTGGCGCTACCCGCACCAGGAGCCCGACTGACACAGGCCAGTACGTGGCCCGCCTCGGGAACCTCCCCGTTGCGGCTCGCCTAGAGGAGCGCTCCGCTGTCGTCGATGTTCTCGAGCAGGTCCTTCACCTTCTTGACGAACCGCGTGGCCTGGAGACCGTCGTTGATGCGGTGATCGAAGCTGAGCCCGAGGTTCATCATGGGCCGGATTGCGATCGCATCATTCACCACCACGGCGCGCTTGATAACCGCGTCCATGGCGAGGATCCCCGCCTGGGGCTGGTTGATGATCGCCTGGGTGAGCACTGTGCCCAGGGCGCCGGTGTTGTTCAGCGTGAACGTGCCGCCCTGGATCTCGTCAAGCTTCAGCTGGTTGGTACGCGCACGGTCGCCGAGGTCCTGCATGGTGGCAGCGAGTCCGGCGAGACTGAACCGATCAGCGTTGCGGATCACCGGCACGATGAGACTGTCCTCCAACGCCACCGCGATACCGAGGTTGAGATCGCGGCGCACGATGATCCCGTCGTCACTCCACGACGCATTGAGGGTTGGGTACTCGCGCAGCGCGTCACACACCGCCCGCGCCACGAACGGAAGGTAGGTCAGCTTGGCGCCGTATCGCTGCTCGAACTCGGCGCGACGCGCGGTGCGCAGCTTGGCCACGCCCGACATGTCGACCTCCATCGTCAGCCACGCATGCGGCGCGGTGTGGCGGCTGCGCACCATGTGCTCGGCGATGGCACGGCGGGTGGGCGTCAGGGGGATCACCACGTCGCCCTCGGCTCGCTGCGGTTGCGGCGCCGGTGCAGCCGCCGGGGCCGGCTGCTGCCGTGGGGCGGGTTGCGGGGACGTCGTCGGTGCAGCCGGCTGAGGCGACGCCGCCGCGGGCGGTTGCGCCTCCTGCGGCTGGCTTGCCGGGCGCGCTGCCCCACCACCGGCATCGCGGTGCTGCACGTAGTCGAGCACGTCCTTCTTCGAGATTCGGCCCTCCAGGCCCGTTCCCTGCACGTGCGAGAGGTCCACCTCGTGCTCACGCACGAGCATGCGCACAGCCGGGGTCAGGTGGTACTGCGATGCACCGCTGCCGTTGCCATCGCCGCGGGCGTGCTGCGGCTGCGTCGGGGCGACCTGCGCCTCGCCGACTGGCGCTGGGGGCGGCGGCGCGGCTGCAGCGACGGCCTGCTGTGGCTGAGGCTGACGGTCCTCCTGCGCCGCCACCTCCGGCTGACGCGCCGGCTCGGCGGCGGGCTGGGCCGGCGCAGGTTCAGCGGCCTCGGCGGGCGCGCCGCCGTCGCCCTGGTGCCACGCGGAGTTCGCCTGGCCCTGCTCGACAGTCTCGATGGTGCAGATCGGCTGCCCCACCGGCACCACGTCGCCTTCCTTGGCGATGTGCTCGCCCATGCTCCCTTCGGCGGGAGCCGGGATCTCAGCGTTGACCTTGTCGGTCACGACTTCAGCAATGGAGTCGTACTTGGCCACCAGCTCGCCGGGCTGCTTGAGCCAGCGCGCGATGGTGCCCTCGGTGACGCTCTCGACCAGCTGCGGCATGTTCACTGTCATGGCCATGGTGTGATGTCCTCAGTATGCGGCCAGCTTGCGCAATGCAGCCTCTAGCTTGTCAGGGGTAACCAGGTAAAACTCCTCGAGCGCGTGCGCGAATGGCATCGCCGGAATCTCTGGACCGCCGATGCGCATCACCGGCGCGTCGAGGTACTCGAAGCATTCCTCCGCGATGATGGCCGACACCTCTGACGAGATGCTCACCGCCAGGTTCGGCTCCTGCGCCACCATCACCTTGCCGCATTGACGAGCGGTCGCGATGATGGCCTCGCGATCGAGCGGGCGCAGGCTGCGCAGGTCGACCACCTGGCACTCGAAACCGTCGGCGGCAAGCCTGTCGGCAGCCTCGAGTGCGGTGTGTACCATGATCCCGTAGGTGAAGATGGCGATGTCGTCGCCCTCACGCACCACCGCAGCAGTGCCCAGCGGGACTGTGTACTCCTCGTCAGGCACCTCGCCCTTGACTGAGCGGTACGCGCGCTTGTGTTCAAAGAAGAGCACCGGGTCTGGGTCGCGCAAGGCGCTGATCAGCAGACCCTTGGCGTCGTACGGGGTACTGGGCACGACCACCTTAAGCCCAGGAACACCGCAGAACATTGCCTCGATGGATTGCGAGTGATACAGCGCGCCATGCACACCGCCACCGAATGGCGCGCGCAGCACCATCGGCACGCTCCACGCGTTGTTGCTGCGGTAGCGCATCTTGGCTGCCTCGCTGACGATCTGGTCGACCGCAGGCATGATGAAGTCCTGGAACTGGATCTCCGCAATGGGACGCAGCCCGTAGAGCGCCGCGCCGATGCACACGCCGACGATGCAGGACTCGGCAAGCGGTGAATCCATGACGCGCGCCTCTCCGAACTCGGCCTGCAGTCCGTCGGTGGTACCGAACACTCCACCCTTGGCGCCGACGTCCTCCCCAAGGATCATCACCCGCTCGTCGCGGCGCATCTCCTCGCGCATCCCGTCGCGGATCGCTTCGAGATAGCTCTTGGTGGGCATCAGACATCCTCCGCGTAGACGTGGAGGAGGGCGGTGTCGGCGCTGGGGCCGGGCGCCTGTTCGGCGTACCTCGTCGCCTCATCCAGCTCCACGACCAGCTCGGCGCGCATCGAGTCGGCGTCCCCCGCAGCGAGCACACCGAGGTCCTCGAGCATGGTCCGGAAATGAGGCAGGCAATCCTGGCGGCGCTCCGCCTCCAGATCTTCCGCGTTGCGGTAGCGGCGCTGATCGTCGTCGGAGCTGTGTGAGGTCAGGCGATGCACCTTGGCCTCGAGCAGGGTGGGTCCTTCGCCGGCGCGAGCCCGTTGCATGGCGTCACGGGCGACGCGGTAGCACGCGATGGCGTCGTTGCCATCGACGTTGATTCCGGGAATGCCGTAAGCAAGCGCCCGGTCGGAGACGTTGGGCGTGGCCATCTGCTTCTCGACCGGGACACTGATTGCGTACCCGTTGTTCTCCACGACGAACACCACCGCGAGCTTGTGGGTGGCGGCAAAGTTGAGGGCCTCGTGGAAGTCTCCCCCGCTGGTGCTGCCCTCACCGATCGAGGTGACACACACGGCGTCCTCGCCGCGCATCCGCATCGCCAGCGCGATACCGGTGGCGTGCAGAAGCTGGGTGGTAACCGGCGAGCCGGTGCTGATGATGTTGTGCTGACGCGACCCGTAGTGCGCAGGCATCTGCCGGCCGCCGCTGTTGGGATCCTCGGCCT
Organism: Candidatus Dormiibacterota bacterium; assembly: GCA_030948445.1. Next base: position 944 of record JALZAG010000205.1, on the reverse strand, counting down.
TGGCAAGCACCGAGAGCAGATGGTCGCGTGGGGTCATGCCCAGCACCAGTGTGAGGGCGAGGTCGCGGTAATAGGGGGCCAGCCAGTCCTTGCCGGGCTCCATGTTCATCCCGACGGCGACCTGCACTGCCTCGTGACCCATGGCGCTGATCCAGAACGGGGCAACGCCCTGGCGGTTGAGGACCCACATGCGCTCGTCGAGGACGCGCGAACGGAGCATGTGCCAATACATGCTGCGCAGGGTTGGCGCGTCGATGTTCTCCTTGTTCACGAGGTCGGTACTCGCCACTGCCACGTCTGTCAGCTCCTTCTTAGATGTGGAGGGCCTCGCCTGACACCGCCATCGCGGCCTCGGCAAGAGACTCACTGAGTGTGGGATGCGGGGCGACCGCCCGCGACATCTCGAAGGGAGTGGCTTCAAGCAGCGCACCGAGTGCTGGGCCGTAGATGAGTTCGGTCACCTCGTGGCCGATGATGTGCACGCCGAGGACGCTGTTGGTGGCGCTGTCGGCCACCACCTTGGTGAAGCCGTCGGGTTGCCCCCACACCACCGCGCGTGCGTTGCCGCGGAATGGGAACACACCGACCTTGACATCATGCCCCGCTTCACGCGCCTCGGCTTCGCTGAGCCCCACTGAGGCGATTTGCGGTGTGCAGTACGTGGTTCGGGTCACCATTTGTGAGTCGAGCGGATGTGGATGCCGCCCGGCGAGCGCCTCGACAGCGATGACCCCCTCATGCATCGCCTTGTGCGCCAGCTGGAAGCCGCCGGCGCAGTCGCCGATCGCACTGATCCCGGCGATGTTGGTGCGCTGCTCGCCATCGACGATGACCGCGCCGCGCTCGATGGTGACGCCCAGCTGTTCGAGGCCGATGTCCTCGACATTCCCAGTGCGCCCCACCGCCACCAGGAGGACAGTGGCCTGGAGGCGCTGTTCGCCGTC
>JALZAG010000183.1 GCA_030948445.1 Candidatus Dormiibacterota bacterium | reverse complement strand
GGCGAACACCTTGATGTCCGTCTGTGGCCCCGATGCGAGCGAGAGGAATGCCAGGAAGAGGATGAGCGCCGCCGAGGTGACCAGCCTGCCGGTGCGGCCCACGCCTTCGATGACCGCCCGGTTGGTCGCTCCGGCGCGGTCGTACTCCTCGCGGATGCGCGAGAGGATGAACACCTCGTAGTCCATCGACAATCCAAAGAGGAAGGCGAAGATCATGATCGGCAGCCAGAAGGTGATCGAGCCTGTCGGGGCGACGTTGAACACCGCCTTGGAGCCCCAGCCGTACTGCCAGAACAGCACCACGCCACCGAACGTTGCGGCCAGCGACGCGAGGTTGAGGATGATCGCCTTCAGCGGGACCAGCAACGAGCGGAATGCGCGCACCAGGAGGATGTACGTGACCACCACGAGCAGCGCCAGGACCAGCGGGAAGGTGCCATACACACCGCTCTGGTAGTCGACCTGCAGCGCTCCCACACCGGTGACGCCGACGACACCGGCCTTGCCATCGACCGCCGACTTGACGTCGCGCACCACCTGGACTGTCGAGCCGTTGTAGGTCTCGTTGTTGGGAATCGCGACGACCAGCCGCGTACCTGAAGCCGTGCCCACGGCGCCCGAGGGCGCATCTGCGGTGTGCACGCCGCCAACGGAGCGGACGGTGGTGGCCGTGGCGTCGGCGGACGGCGCATCGGTCAGCAGGATGACCGGCGTGAGCGCACCCGCCGGGACGCCGCTTGCCTGGAGCGCGTGCCAGCCGTCGTACGCCGGCCCTGACGACGCCAGCGAGTCCGACTTGGCGGTGCCCACCGACAGGCTGAGGAACGGAATGAACAGCGCGCCGAGGATTGCCACCGCGACTCCTGTGGCGATCCAACGGCGATGCACGACGGCGCGTCCCCAACGCAGCCAGAAGCGGCTGGCGGTGTTCTCGTGGCGGATGTGCGGCCAGTCGACGCGGGGTCCGATCGTGGCAAGGAATGCCGGCAGCAACGTGGTGCCAACGGCGACGGACACCAGCGGGATCAGCATGCCGCCGAGCCCGATGGAGCGCAGGAACGGAACCGGGATGACCACCAGCGCCACCAGGCCGATGGCGACGGTGAGGCCGCTGAAGACCACCGCGCGTCCCGCCGTGACCATGGCGTTCTCGACGGCCTGGTGATTGGTGATCCCCTTGGCACGCTCTTCTCGCCAGCGGGTGACGATGAGCAGGGAGTAGTCGATGGCGACACCGAGGCCGACCAGGGCGACAAGGAACTCGACGATGAACGAGACGTCGATGATGTACGTGAGCCCCAGCACCACCAGGAAGGTGGTGAGGATGGCGATGCCGGCGATCATCAGCGGCAGCAGCGCGAGGAAGGACGCGAAGACGAAGAGCAGGACGGCCAGCGCACCGACGCCGCCGATCAAGGTCTCGGCGAGGACGCCGGGACCGCCGCCGCTGCCAGTGCTCAGCGCGAGCGCCTCCTCGCCTGTCACCACCCCGGTGGTCCCCGCCGGTGCGTTGGCTTTCATCGCCTTCTCGAGCAGGGGAAGCGTGGTGTCGGTGAAGGAGGTGGGCAGCGGGATGAACGCGTACGCGAACGTGCTGCGATGGTCCGCGGGAACAAAGGTGGCGTCACCGGTCTGCTGGTGACCGATCACCCGTGCCGCGGGCACGGCCTGCTGGACAGCGGCGAACGCGGTGTCAGCCTGGGTGGGGTCGACCTGCTGACCGCCGGTCGCGCTGAGCGTCAGCAGGTAGGGGGCGACGTCGCTGGCGATCCCATAGGTGTGGAGCACGCGGTTGGCGGTCTCGTAGCCGGGCTGCCCGGGCAGCGAGAAGCTGGTGGAGAGGCGGTTGACCGAGGTGCTGACCCCGGCGATGCCCGCGATGAACACTGCCACCCAGGCGAGGATGACGAGGCGGCGGTGACGGAGGACGACGCGGGCGAGGTTGCGCATGTCGTGAGGCTGGGCGGCTGCCTAGCCGAGCTCCAGGTCGCAGATGCGCCGCGCGGCTTCGAGGTAGCGCTTGCGCGTTCCCTCGACGACGTCGGCCGGCAGCTCCGGTCCGGGCGGCGTCTTGTCCCACGACAGCGTCTCGAGGAAGTCGCGCACGAACTGCTTGTCCATCGAAGTCACAGCCTCTCCCTCATGCCATTCTGAGATCTCCCAGAACCTAGACGAGTCAGGGGTGAAAATCTCATCGATGAGGATCAGCTCGCCGTCGACGTGACCGAACTCGAACTTGGTGTCGGCGAGGATGACCCCGCGCTCCTTGCAGTGCACGGCGGCGAAGCCGTACAGCTCGAGTGAGGCCCGCTCCAGCCGCTCGGCCAACTCCTTGCCGACGACGTCGGCCAGGTTGGCACGGCTGATGTTCTCGTCATGCCCGGTGTCGTTCTTGGCAGCCGGTGTGAAGCGCGGATGGTCGAGCTGGCCGGACTCGAGCAGGCCGTCTGGGAGCGGCTCGCCGGCGAGCGTGCCCTCCTTTCGGTACTCCTTCCAGCCGCTGCCGGAGATGTAGCCGCGCACCA
>JALZAG010000173.1 GCA_030948445.1 Candidatus Dormiibacterota bacterium | reverse complement strand
GTCACCGGCCGCATCGAGCGCGGTGTGGTCAAGGTCAACGAGGCCGTCGAGATCGTCGGGATCAAGGACACCACCAAGACCACTGTCACCGGCGTGGAGATGTTCCACAAGCTGCTCGACACCGGCGAGGCCGGGATGAACGTCGGCTGCCTGATCCGTGGCGTCAAGCGCGAGGATGTCGAGCGCGGCCAGGTCCTGGCCAAGCCCGGCACGATCACACCCCACAGCAAGTTCAAGGCCCAGGTGGTCGTCCTCAGCAAGGACGAGGGTGGCCGGCACACGCCGTTCTTCAACGGCTACCGCCCGCAGTTCTACATCCGCACCACCGACGTCACCGGCTCGATCAGCCTGCCCGAGGGTCAGGAGATGTGCATGCCCGGCGACAACGTGGAGATGGGCATCGAGTTGATCACCCCGATCGCCGTCGAGGACGGCATGCGCTTCGCCATCCGCGAGGGTGGCCGCACCGTGGGCGCCGGCGCCGTCACCAGCATCGACAAGTAGTTCACAAGGGCATAGGTACCGGTTCACAGCTCATGGCACAGAAGATTCGCATTCGCCTGAAGGCGTACGACCACCGGGTCCTGGACCAGGCCGCGTCGAAGATCGTCGACACGGCCACCCGGACTGGCACCCGCGTGGCCGGCCCTGTGCCGCTGCCCACCTCGATCAACAAGTACACAGTGGTGCGCGGGCCGTTCATCGACAAGGACTCGCGCGAGCAGTTCGAGATGCGCACCCACAAGCGCATCCTCGACATCCTCGACCCCAACCCCAAGGTCGTCGACGCACTCATGCGACTCAACATGCCCAGCGGGGTCAACATCGAGATCAAGCTCGGAGACCAGCGTGGGTAAGGGGATCCTGGCCCGCAAGGTGGGCATGACGCAGATCTTCACCGAGCGCGGCACCGTCGTCGCAGTCACCGTCCTGGAGTCGGACTCCTGCCATGTCGTGCAACGCAAGACGACGTCGAGCGACGGCTATGAGGCCCTGCAGATCGGCTTCGGCGAGAAGCTGGCCAAGCGGGTCAACAAGCCACTCACCGGTCACTTCCGTCGCGCCGGGGTGCGCCCGCTGCGGCGGCTCACGGAGCTTCGCGACGCGGGTGAGGCCGAGCTCGGCAGTCGGCTGCGCGTCGAGATGTTCAGCGAGGGCGAGCTGGTCGACGTGACCGGCGTCAGCCAGGGCAAGGGGTTCTCCGGCACCGTGAAGCGTCATGGCTTCAGCCGCGGGCCCGTCAGCCATGGGTCCATGAACACCCGCCAACCTGGCTCCATCGGTTCGGTGGACGCGGCCCGAACCTTCAAGGGCGTGAAGATGTCGGGCCAGTACGGCCATGTGCGCCGTACGGTGCGGCGGCTCGAGGTGGTGCGCGTCGACGGCGAGCGCAACCTCCTGCTCATCAAGGGCTCCGTTCCCGGCCACAAGAACGCCGTGGTGCTGGTGCGTCCGAGCAGTCGCGAGGCGCTGTCGTGACAGCCGTCACCGTCGTCGACCAGACCGGCACCAAGAGTGGTGAGCTCGAGCTGTCGGAAGCCATCTTCGGCGCGCCGGTCAACACCGCGGTGATGCACCAGGCGCTGATCCGCCAGCTGGCCAACGCACGCCAGGGAACGCACGACACCAAGACCCGCACTGAGGTGCGCGGTGGAGGCAAGAAGCCCTGGCGGCAGAAGGGCACCGGCCGGGCTCGCCAGGGATCGATCCGGTCCCCGCAGTGGGCCGGCGGTGGCATCGTGTTCGGACCGACGCCGCGCAGCTACCGCCAGGAGATGCCGCGCAAGCAGCGTCGGCTGGCGCTGCGGAGCGCCCTGTCCGTCAAGGCGCAGGACGGCCACATCTCCGTCCTCTCGGGATTCGACCTCGAGGCCCCCAGCACCCGCGCCGTGGTGGAGTTGCTGCGCAACATCGAGGCCGGCGCACGCGTGCTCGTCGTCCTCGGCTCGCACAACGAGCTCCTCGAGCGCAGCGCGCGCAACCTGCCGGAAGTGCGCGTTGTCCTCGCGGCCAACCTCTCGGTGCGCGACCTGCTCACCGCTGAGACCGTGCTGATGACCCGCGACGCCATCGAGCACGTCGAGGAGGCCTGGTCGTGAGCGTCGGTCGTACCTCTGAGCAGGCCGTCATCGGACCGGTGGTGAGCGAGAAGTCGTACGGCGCGATGGCAGCTGGGCGCTACGCGTTTCGCTGCGCTCCATGGGCCACGAAGATCGACATCGGCCGGGCCGTGGAAGAGCTGTTCGCCGCTCAGAAGATCACCGTGACCAAGGTCAACACCGTCAACGTGCGCGGCAAGGTGCGCCGCCGCTCTCGCGGTCGCGCTCGTGTGGTCGGCCACAGCCCCAACTGGAAGAAGGCAGTCGTGACGCTCGGCCCCGGGCAGCGCATCGACGGCCTCTTCGAGGGGGTGTAGCGATGCCGATCAAGCGCTACAAGCCAACCAGTCCAGGGCGCCGCTTCATGTCGGTGAGCAGCTTCGAGGAGGTGACCAGGGGCACACCCGAGAAGTCCCTCACCGAGCATCTCAAGAAGCACAGCGGTCGCAACAACACCGGCAGCATCACCGTCCG
>JALZAG010000165.1 GCA_030948445.1 Candidatus Dormiibacterota bacterium | reverse complement strand
TGCCGCCCGCTGTTGACGCGGTCGCCGGGCCGACCGGGCTGACCGAAACGCCGTGCTGCTGCAGGACTGCGGCAGTGGACGCATCGACGACAACTGACGTGCTCTGCCCAGACAGCTGCTCGACCTGCGCGCTGGCTGCACCGCCTGGATCAGCCATACCGGCCGCCGTGACGTTGGCGGTTCCGACGGTGATGCTGTTGGTGAACAGCGACACCCCAAAGGTACTGTTGAGGGCATCCGCCGCGACGCTGGACAGCTTGGCGACGACACCGTCGATGTGGACGCCGGACGAGTCGCTGGTGACCTTGGCATTGTTGCCCTGGAGGTTGAGAAGCGGCACACCCTTCCCGCCAACGGTCGCGGTCAGCAGTGATGTCCCTGGATTGATCACGAAGTCGGTCGCGGTGAGCGACTTGCCGCCCGCCGAGAAGGTGAGGCCGCCACTGTGGCTGATGCTGCCTCGGATGTAGGGCAGGTCGCTGGTCGGGTAGATGGCGGCATACCCGGCGGTGATCGGGAAGGTCACCTCGATCATGCCGTTGACCATCGCGGCTGTCGCAGGCGCAACAGGCGCCACCGTCACGCTGTGTTGCTGGAGCACCATGGCCGTGGCCGGGTCGATGTCAACCTTCGTCGAGGCGCCAGTGAGGTTGAGGATCGCCGCCGACGGGGCCGGCGATGCAGCGGCTCCCGAGGTTGTGGGTGCGGTGGTCGAGCCGCCGGTCGAACCGCAACCGACCATGATCAAAGCCACCACCGCAGCGCCGCCAGCCGTCAGAGAGCGGCTTCGTGTTCCAAACATGTCACTTACCCAATTGCTATCGAATTTGCGTGTTCCCGACAGACGCACAGCTGCGTCTACCTCACATACGCACTGAAAGCACGGTCCAGATCATTTCCGGGTCGTCCCGCAAGCGGCGGCGCGCGCCGACCGGCAGACACGGGCTCGACATCTCCCCCGTCAGGTCGAGGTTGCCTGTCGCCCTCAGGTCACGATGTCAGCGCAGGCCCGGCGCGTGGCACCCTGGCGTCCTCGGCTGGCCGCCGACGGAACGGCACGACACCGCCCAGGCCGGGCAGTCCCGGCGTGAGCATGAGGATGCCCAATAGCACCACGTCGTACAGGTAGTCGTACGTCCAGCCGCCGGCGCCGAGGTCCCAGATGAACAGGGCCGACGCCATGAGGAAACCGCCGAGAGCCGCGAGGCGGCCGAAGACCCCCAGGAGCAGGCCGACCCCGACGCCCAACTCGCCCGCGGTCACGACCCAGCCGATGACGTCCCAATGCGGGATGACGAAGTCGCGTGCGAAATCCTTAGCGATAGGAATTCCATAGTTGGCGTTGTGGATGTTGAAGGCGAGAATTCCACGCGCCCCGGGGCGATCGATGAGGTACTGGGTCCACGGACCAATGGTGAAGTGGCTGAAGCTGAGGAGCTTGGCAAGCCCGTTGGTGACATAGATGACACCGAGGAACGTTCGCAGCGCAACGAGGGCCCACCGCCAGCTCGCGGTCGGCACGATGGCGAACCGTGTCATGCGCATGGGAACACCATCGCCGCGGACGCCTGGCGTTGGGCGTGCTCCTCGAACAACCCGACGACGCGATCGATCCTCACAGCCAATGGGAATACCTCCGTGTCGATGAGCATGTCGACGTCGTCGGCTCCGACAGGGTGCCAGTAGACACCGGTGGCGGTCACCGTCACCTCGGGCACCATGGTCGCCTGCTCCAGCACGAGCCCGGAACCGGCGAATCCACGCAGCGCGACCGGCCGCGTAAGCTGATCCTCCTCAGCGATGCCCAACTCGTCGAGGAGGTTGGAGAGGCGATTCGCTTCGCGAAGCGCCTCGGGATCGTTCTGCTCGATGGTGGCAGCGACGCGCACGCGGAATCCGAGGCGCAGCGCGGTGCGGATGCCATCCATGGCGCGTGACCACGACCCGTCCCCCCGATTGCGATCGTGGCGGTCCGGCGTCGCCGAGTCGAGGCTGATCTGCAACGCGAGGTCCTCGCGCGGCAGGGCGGCCAGGGTGTCAAGTCGGCGGCCTTTGAACAGCATGCCGTTGGTGAGCACCGTCGTGGGGCGATGCCGTACGCACGCGCGGATGCTCTGACCGATGTCGGGCAGGATGAAGGGCTCTCCTCCAGTGAGATAGAGCTCGGCCACGCCCCATTCCGCAGCCTCTGCGGCGAGCTGCGCGATCCGTTCGTGCCCAAGTGCGCGTCGTGGCGCGCGCGGTGACGAGCGCACGCAGCAGTAGGCGCACGCCAGGTTGCAGTCGAAGTTTGTGTACATCCACAGGCGCACTCCCGGCCGGCGGCTCGGGGGCAGCAGTTGGGCAGCGGCAGCGGGCCGGCCTCGGCGGACCTCGATCACGCCGCCGTCACTGCCGACCAGTGTGTTGCCGGTGAGCGCGCACCAGGTCCGGGCAAGCTCGACCTCGGCGTCATCACGTGCGGGTAGGCGGACGGTCATGCCTTGGGCGACTGGAGCAAGTTGCTCAACGAGGTCGAGAATCACCATCGCAACGGAACCGCCTGCTCCTCGACAGCGGCGAACAGTGACCCATAGCCGTCGAGTTGGGGACGAACCCAGCGCCGCTGCAGGCCTTCCATCTCCATGATCCGCCGCTGTTCGGGATTCGCCCAGTCCATGGCGACGAGGTTGCGGGTCCACTCCTCGGCAACCTGCGCGTCGAGGTCGATCACCGTGAAGTTGCAGTGACAGTACTCGGGCGTTTCCCAAAAGGCCTCCACACCGTTCATCAGCTGGTCGCGTCCGAGGCTCGTCCAGGTGGTGATCCCGATGGCGGTGGCGTCAGCCTCACCGTCGAGCATGGCGCGAAGGCAGTCCATCTCGCTGCGTCCGGTGTCGCCGTGCTTGCCCTGGTCGCGATCGTAGCGACTGATGGTCACCTGGTCGTGCACGCCGGCCTGGCGAAGGAAGTGCAATGGCAGGATGGCGGCCTGCGTGGAATCACGCGAGCCCAACGCGAGCCGCCGACCGCGAAGGTCGTCGAGGCTCGCGATCGTGTCTCCTGACCGCTTGACGAAGACGCTGCGAAAGCTGAGGTCGATGTCACGCATTGCCAAGGCGCGACAGCGGCCGTCGGTCAATTTGACGGTTCGCACCCACGCGAGGTTGGTGTTCCAGGCGATGTCGATCCTGCCGTCCAGCAGCGACTGCACCTGACGCTCATAGTTGGAGAACAGGACGAAGTCGATCGGGGTGCTGGTGTCGCGGAAGTACTCACGCAGGCCATCCCAGATGGGCACGACGTTCGCCGTGTACGCGACAGCGCCAACCACGAGAGCGTCGGTCATTTGCGCTAATCCCCCAAATCTCGTCAGAACAGCGGCTGGCCCGTGATCGCCTTGCCGTAGAAGTCATACAGGACGTCGGCGGTCGGGGCCATCACGTGCCCGGCTCTGGCATCGCGGAAATAACGGTCGATCGCGAGGTGCTGCGAGAAAGCCGCGCCCCCGCACACGCGCATCGCCATGTCGGTGACCTCCAAGGCTGCGTCGTTCGCGTACGCCTTGCTCGCGAGCACGCGGAGCTGGGTGGTGGCGTCCGGCTGGGTCAACGAGTCAGCCACCTGGTACAGGTACGACCGGGTGACATCGACCCGGATGTGCATCTTGGCGAGTTGAGCACGGATGGTGGGAAGGTCGGCGAGCGTCTCGCCGAGGTGCTCGAACGACGACGCTCGGC
>JALZAG010000145.1 GCA_030948445.1 Candidatus Dormiibacterota bacterium | reverse complement strand
GCACCCATCGCGTGGTCGACGACGAGGTCGGTGTATCTCGAGTACGCGGGCGAGATCAGCTCGGCATCGCGCTCTCGCCATACCCCGGCGCTCTCACCGCTTTGGACGGCAAGGTCGGTCACCGCGTTCCTCCTCCGTGACGGGCCCGCGGTCTCCGGGTTGCGCGGTCGCCGAGCAGGGTACCGCGCCCACTCGACGTTCGGTGGAAGGTTCGACCGCTGCCGGCGCTGTGGCTATCGAAACCGTCCGATGCTGATGAAACCGGCGAACATGGCGGCGATGCCGATCGCCTCGTAGATCCCCAGGGTGTCCAGCGACCCGCCGACGATCTTCGCAGCGCTGAAGCCGGCGGCGATCACCAAGGCACCGGCTGTGAGCAGCACGTTGCAGACCACCCGGTCCAGTCCGCCATGGTCGCGGACCAGCCGGAACGCGGACCAGCCTGACCCGCCGACCAGGATCAGCGTGCCGATGATGTTGAGGGTGACGGCCCCGAGCTGCAGCAGCGACCCGTGCGAGACCGCGTCGCCGAGCACGCCGGCGGTCGTGCCCAGCCGTGATGTATCGACCTGCACCACCGCGGCGTCGGCGGCCAGGACGAGCGTCACCGCACCCAATGCCAGGGTCGCGGCCGCCGCAACTCGGCGCGGCGCCAGCAGGAAGAGCGTCCCCATCGACAGCCAGATCACGCCGAGGACGCCGCCCAGCAAGTAGAACGCGCGGAACAGCGGCGCCCCGAACCCGGTGCGCTCACCGATCGCCTGGCAGGTGGCAGCTGCGGCAAAGATGAGCAGGCCCGCTGTCCAGGCCGCGAAGGCTGGGCGGCCGGTGAGCGTGAAGCGCGTGAAGACAACCCACGCGAAGATGACGCTGATGACGGCCGCCACGATGGCTGCCATCAACTCATCCCGTCCGCGCCATCTCTGAACATCGGTTTGCAACCCTTCATATCCGGCGCAGCGTTTGACGCGAGACCGCTCATCCAGAGAGCGATCGCGTTTGACAGTGACCTACGGTGGCGTGTAGATAAGCACACCTAGTCCACAGTCCACTCCGGGGAGAGTTACATGACCTTGTCCAAAAGGCTGCTGCCCATCGCGGGGGTCGCGGGGCTGATCGCCCTGTCGGCATGCGGCACCTCCACGAACAACACGACCAGCAGCAGCAGCGGAGGCGCGGGGATCGCGGCGTGCACCGGCACCGTCTCGGTGGCCACCGACCTCCCGCTCACCGGCGGTGACGCCACCGACGGACCGTTCCCCGCGTACGCGGCCCAGCTCGCGGTCGAGCAGGCAAACCAGAAGAAGGTCCTGGGCGGTTGCACACTGAAGTACATCAGCAAGGACGACTCCTCCGTGGCCAAGAACGGTCACGACCCGGCACAGGGAGCTCAGAACATCACCGCTCTGGCGTCTGACTCGTCTGTCATGGGCGTGGTTGGGCCCTTCAACTCCAGCGTGGCGCTGGCCGAGATCCCCAAGGCCACAGCCGCCCACCTGGCACTGATCAGCCCGTCCAACACCAACCCGTGCCTCACCGCGGTCGTCCCGGTGTGCAGCGACCCCACCATCAAGATCGACACCGCGTCGCTCTACCAGGGGCCCCACACGTACTTCCGGGTCATCGCGAGTGACGTGAGCCAGGGCGGCATCCTCGGGTATGTCGCCGCCAAGGCCGTCAACGCCACCAAGGCGTACGTGATCGACGACCAGGAGGCGTACGGCCGTGGTCTCGCCCTCCTCTTCGAGAAGGCCTTCACCGCCGCAGGTGGCACCGTGGTCGCCTCCACCAGCCTGCCCGGCTCGACCACCACGTACTCGAGCCAGATGAGCGACGCCCAGAGCAAGGGTGCCCAGGTGGTGTTCTTCGGCGGCACCACCGGCAACGGCTGTGGCCTGCTGCGCAGGGACATGGCTGCAGCCGGCCTGACCATCCCGCTGCTTGGCGGCGACGGCTGCCAGGACACCAAGTTCATCACCGACGCCAACTCCGGAGCCAAGGCGACGGCGGCTGAGGGTGCGGAGGCAACGAGTGCCCCCGACGTCAGCAAGCTCTCGAGCTCCGCGCAGTTCTACTCGGACTACGCGGCTCGCTTCTCCAGCCTGGCCGCGCCGTACAACGACGCGAAGAAGGAGCCCTACAGCGCGTACGGCTACGACGCCATGAACATCCTCATCCAGGCGATCAAGGCCGCGATCACCGCCAACGGTGGCCAGTTGCCCTCTGATCCGCAGACATTCCGCGACGCGGTCGTGTCCCAGCTGCACAACACCGCCTACGACGGTGCGCTCGGCCACACCACCTTCGACTCCAACGGCGACACGACCAACACTGGGTTCACCCTCTACAAGGTGAGCAGCGGCGCCTGGACCGCGGACAAGACATATGCCGTTGACACCAGCGGCAACGTTTCGGTCAAGAGCTAGTCACCGACCGACCTTGAGGGGAGAGCGCGGAGTGCGCTCTCCCCTTTTTCCTTTACGCGTCGCGGAGACGGTATGAGCGAGGGAACCGGGCCTGTGGCGGATGGGTCGGGCACAGTCATCCCGCCGGCGACCCCGGGGCGGCGCTCCCTTGTAGCGGCCGCCGGCCTGATGCCGCGGCCGCGACCGACAGGCGGAGCGGCACGGGCATCGTTGCCCTACCTTCGCCTTGCGTACGCGCAGACGTCGAGATGGTTCGGCGTGCTGCTGCTTGCGGGCATCGTGGGCGCGATGGTGGCTGTGTTCCTCAAGAGTGGCGGCACCCTCATGGGCCAGCAGGTCAGGAACGCCATGGTGCTGGGTGCTATCTACGCGCTGGTGGCGATCGGGTACACCATGGTGTACGGCATCATCGAGCTCATCAACTTTGCGCACGGCGACGTGTTCACGCTGTCCGGCTTCTACGCCATCATCTTCGCTGACAAGCTGCGCCTCGACTCCCTGGCAACGGGCAGCTTCACTGGCCTCCTGCTCGCACTTGTGGCGCTCTTCCTGCTCTCGATGATCGCCGCCGGGCTCACCGGCATGGCCATCGAGCGTGTCGCGTACCGCCGGCTTCGCGACGCCCCTCGGCTGGCGCCGTTGATCACCGCGATCGGTGTGTCATTCGTCATCGAGGGCGCCATGCTCGTCAAGTTCGGCCCCGACAACACGCCCACGCACAGCGCCAACTGGATCACCGGGCAGGCGTTCAAGATCGGTGGGGTCACCGTGGGCACCAACGAGCTCTTTGTGGTGGGAATGGCGCTGGCGCTGATGTTCGCCCTGGGAGCGTTCGTCCGTGGCACCCGGCTCGGCAAGGCGATGCGCGCCACCGCCCAGGACCGTTCGGCGGCACTCCTGTGCGGAATCAACATCAACCGCACCATCTCGGTCACGTTCTTCATCGGCTCCGCACTGGCTGCAGCGGGGGCGATCATCTACAGCCTCCACTACGGCGACGTCAAGTGGAACTTGGGGTTCCGCCTCGGCATCATCGCGTTCACCGCGGCCGTCCTCGGCGGCATCGGCAACATCGTCGGTGCCGGCGTCGGTGGGTTCCTCATCGGCGTCATCTACGTCTTCGGGGGCCAGCTGGCCGGCGGGGAATGGAGCGAGGCGCTCATCTTCGTGGTGCTGGTCCTGATCCTCACGTTCCGTCCTGTGGGCCTCTTCGGCGTTGACGTGACCACTCGTGCTTGACCGCCTCTTCCGTCCGTTCCGACCGGGCAGCCGAGTCCAGGGCACGAGTGTGTTCTGGATCCTCGCGATCGCCGCCGCGATCCTGCTGCTCATGGGCTGGCTGCTCCCCTGGTTCATCGGACCTTTCTCCGCAGGGGCTGGATCGAGCCCTCAGGACGCTGTGGTGTCGGCTCCCACAGGCGTGGGAACAGTGCTGATCTACGTGCTCGCGGTCGCCGTGCTCATCCTGGTGCTCTCTCCGGCCGCCGAACTCGCCGGCCGCCTGCTCCACCGGCCGCTCGGGCCGCGCGCCGACCGCGTGCGCGCGGTTGCCGCACTGACCGGGCTGGTGGTGACCATCGTTCTCTGGTTCCTCATCGATGTCGTCCAGGAGGAGCCGCTGTTCGGTTCCATCTCCAGCCACACCGTCACCGACTCGGCGGTCTGGCTCACGATGTATGGCTTCGGTCTGGCCGCCATCGCCTACGGGGCTCGGCAATGGGCTGTGACGCGACCCAACCTGGCGTTCGCCGTGGCGGCCCTACCCTTCGGCGCCCTGCTTCCCCTGATGTTCCACCAGGCGCCGGATTTTCTCCTCTGGGCGGCGCAGTTCCTGGGCATCTACATGCTGCTCGGCCTGGGTCTCAACGTCGTCGTCGGATTCGCGGGCCTTCTCGACCTCGGCTACGCAGCGTTCTTTGCGATCGGTGCCTACGCGTGTGCCTCGCTGTCGTCGCCAGCCCACCACGTCCACCTTCCGTTGTGGCTGCTCATCTTTGTGGGGGCATCAGTGGCGTCGGTCTTCGGTGCGATCCTGGGTGCCCCGACACTGCGGCTGCGCGGCGACTACCTGGCCATCGTGACCCTCGGCTTCGGCGAGATCGTTCCGGACCTGGCCACCAACAACGTCTTCAACCTCACGGGTGGGCCGAACGGCCTCTCGGGCATCGACCAACCCAAGGTTGGGTTCCTCAACTTCTCCAGCACCCCGGCGTGGTACTACCTGTCGCTGCTGGTGGTGTCGATCATTGTTGTGATCCTGCTGCGCAACATCCAGAACGCGCGAATAGGCAGAGCATGGGTCGCGTTACGCGAGGATGAGGTTGCGGCCGCGGCAACCGGCATCAACACCACCTCCACGAAGCTCCTGGCATTCGCGATCGGCGCATCTGTCAGCGGCTTGGCCGGCGCGTTCTACGGCTCGCTGGTGACAATCGTCTCACCGGACGACTTCAGCTTCTCGATCTCGATTGCCGTGCTCAGCATCGTCGTCCTGGGGGGGATCGGCAACATCGCCGGGGTCATCCTGGGGAGCTTCGTGCTCACCTTCGTCATCTTCTGGGCTTTGCAGCACATGAATGAGTGGGCCACGACGGTGGGTCAGACCTTCAATCTTCCCGGCCTGTCGGGCATCAACTTCACCTCGTACACGTACATTATCTACGGCGGCGCCCTCATCCTGATGATGCTGTTCAGACCTGGCGGCCTGCTGCCCAGCCGGGCCCGCCGGATCGAGCTCCAGAGCACGGGCGAGTCGGAGTCCCTGGCTGCAGTGCAGGGAATCGCCTGAGGTGGCCCTCCTCGAGGTCACCCACCTCACCAAGCGCTTTGGCGGACTGAGCGCGGTCTCTGATGTGAGCTTCAGCGTCGGTGACCGTGAGATTCTCTCCATGATCGGTCCCAACGGCGCCGGCAAGACAACCGCCTTCAACTGCGTCACTGGACTCTTTCCGATCACCTCGGGAGACATCAGCCTCGACGGTGTCAGCATCGTCGGGCTGGCTCCGCACCGCATCACCACACTCGGTATCGCGCGCACCTTCCAGAACATTCGACTGTTCTCGTTCATGACCGCGCTCGACAACGTGATGGTCGGCGCGCACTGGTGGATGAAGCAACGGGTGTGGGACGGCGCCCTGAAGACGCCGCGTGCGCGCAATGAGGAGCGGTCCGTGGAGGAGTGGGCGTACGACCTGCTCGACCAACTCGGGATCGCCAGGTACGCCGGCTCCTACGCACGCGAGCTCCCGTACGGGTTGCAGCGACGCCTCGAGATCGCTCGCGCGCTCGCGACGCACCCCCGCCTTCTGCTCCTTGATGAACCAGCCGCCGGGCTCAATCCGCAGGAGAAGAAGGAGCTGATGGCTCTGATCTCGCGCCTGCGCGACGAGGGCCTCACCATCTTCCTCATCGAGCATGACATGAAGGTGGTCATGGAGATCAGCGACCGCATCGTGGTGCTCGACCACGGCGAGAAGATCACCGAGGGCGAGCCGTTGGCGGTGCGCAACAACCCTCAGGTAATCGAGGCGTACTTGGGCCAGGGTGCCGCAGCCAGCGCCGGTGGCGCCGCATGACCGCTGTGGCCAGCGCACCCGTTCCGGGACCCCCGGCCGACGGTACCCCGGTCCTCGAGTTGCGCGACGTCGACGTCTTCTACGGCCGCACCCAGGCGCTGCGCGGGGTGTCGCTGACCGTCAACAACGGCGAGATCGTGGCCTTGATCGGCAGCAACGGGGCCGGTAAGTCGACCACCCTGCGCACCATCAGCGGTTTGATCCGCCCGGCCAAGGGTGAGGTGCTGCTCCGCGGAGAGCGGATCTCCGGTTACGGCTCGGAGAAGATCGCCCGACTAGGAGTCGCCCATGCGCCCGAAGGTCGGCGCCTCTTCAGCCGGCTCACGGTACGCGAGAACCTGGAGATGGGTGCGTATGCGCGGCGCGACCGCGCCGGCATTCGCACCGACTTCGAGCGCGTCTACCAGCTCTTTCCGCGTGTCAAGGAACGCTCCCGCCAGCTGGCCGGCAGCCTCTCCGGCGGTGAGCAGCAGATGGTGGCGATCGGGCGAGCACTGATGGCGCGCCCCACTGTCCTGTTGTTGGACGAGCCGTCCCTCGGTCTGGCGCCGATCGTCGTCGACGACGTGTTCGCCGTCATCCGCGAGATCAACCAGGGCGGCACCACCGTCCTGCTCATCGAGCAGAACGCGCTGCTGGCTCTCAACACGGCGCGTCGCGGGTACGTCCTCGAAAACGGTGAGGTTGCGATGCAAGGCCCGGCGAGCGAGCTCCTCAACTCGGCCGACATCCAGCGCGCCTACCTTGGTATGTGATCTCTGAGGGCACGAACGTTTCTTTCGTGTCACCATTCAGGCGAGCAGGGGCCCCATTGAGGTGGTGCGGTGGCACGGCAGACAAAGCAGGCGGCAGCAGAGTCGACGGTCGCCGAGGATGCGCCTGAGATCCACGAGCTGAGCCGTGAAGCGCTTGCGGCCGCCCTGCCCGATATTTCGGACGTCACCGCCGACCTGGTCGGTTGGGCCAGCGCCACCCAGGCACATGAACGAGCGGGTCTGTCCCTGCCGCGGGCACGCCGTGTGTTGGCGGCGGCGCTGGGCGTTCCCGACGCCGCGCTCACCCGCATGCGCGATGAGGACGTCGCACGCGCGGTGGACCGGCTGCGCGCGCTCGTCGACCAGTGCGCTCGCCTCGCCGGGCAGGTCACCGTTGATGAGCTGACCGAGACCCTGCGGCGTGGAGCCGGCATGGCAGCGTTGCAACGTGAGATCGACCGTTCCCGCCGCCTCCCGGGCAAGGGCCTGGCGGTGATCTTTGTTGACGTCGACGGGCTCAAGGCGGTCAACGACCGAGACGGCCACGCTGCGGGCGACGAGAGGCTGCGCACCACGGCCGTCGCCATGCGCGAGCGCCTCCGTTCGTATGACCTGGTCATCCGGTACGGAGGCGACGAGTTCGTCTGCGTGCTCACGGACAGCGGCGCGGCAGATGCGGAGCGGACGGCGGCGACCCTGCGCGCCCACGTGGCGGAGCGCACCGGTGGCACCATCAGCGTTGGCATCGCCTCACTCGAGCCCGACGACTCAGTCGATGTGCTCGTGCAGCGTGCCGACACAGCCCTGTACGCAGGCCGGCGCGCGCGTTCAGCCCGTACTGTCCGCGCCGGGCGCCGCTAGCCGCGCAGCGCTCGCGCTGCCACCACGCCGGCTGCGACCGCGACAAAGAGCCCGTACTCAACGATGAGGCCCCGGCTGGCTCTGCGGGTCAGCAGTGCGGCGACCAGGCCACGCAGCCCGTACCAGATGACCAGAAGCAGCCCCGCGCGGACCGTGTCCCGCCCCCCGGGGGGGAGGATGAACACAAGGCCGGACATGATCGCGGCAATCAGGACAGCACCGGCCACGGCAACACGTCCGAGGAGCTCCTCGGTGAGGAGGGCGTCCAGGGTGACGAGGAGAACCGATCCCCCGGCGAGGGCGGCGCTTGCCGCCGTCGAGAGGTCGCCGTCGTAAGCAGCCAGCAACAGAGGTGCGAGCACCACCACGCCCGTCCCATCCCTGAGCAGTCGCGTGGCTGTGCCCTCGCGGCCGGCCGCGCGCAGGCCGCCGAGATGGGGGATCCCGCCGACCACCAGCGCGGCAAGCAATCCCGCTGGCAGGCGCAGGAGCAGGTCGCCCGTGCCTGCGAGCACGGCAACGAATGCGCCGATGGCCGCCATCGGCAGCGCGGTTGCCACCATCCCGTGGCGCAGGTCACGCCCGTAGACGAGTCGGTCGTAGAGAACCAGGGTGAGCGCGGTGGCGAAGCCCAGCGCCCCGCAGACGATCACGCTCGTCCGCAGCCCGAGGACCTGTGGCCGAAGCGCGGCGACCACCGCGCACACCGCTATCCCGAGCGCCGTGTGGACCAGCGGGAGTGGAACGTCCGCCAGCGTGTGCACCTCGCCACCGATGCCCAGAGCGGCGCGCGCGCTCTCCGCATAGAAAGCATTGCCGCGGCGTCTTGGAGAGCGTCGGTTATCCACCGCCGCCGTCCCGTGTCGGCCCCGCGGCGGACTTCGCGGGCAGGTCAGGCGGAGCTGGTGCCCTCGCGTCCGTAGCTGTCCTCCAGGCGCACGACGTCGTCGATCTCGGGTGACGAGACCTCGAACAGGTCAGTGTCCTCGATGGCGACAAAGCGATGCCGTCGGCCCGGGCGGACCCGCGCGCTCATGCCCGGGGTCATGCGGTGCACCTGCACCTCACCGGCGTCATCCTCGAGCACGAGGTCGAGCAGGCCCGAAGCGATGAAGATCGACTCGTCCTTCTGCACGTGGTACTGCAGGCTGAGCTGGTGGCCTTTGTCCACGTGGATGAGCTTGCCGAGGTATCGATCCGTGATCGCCCAACGCAGCTCGTGTCCCCATGGCTTGTCGACGCGATTCTGGTCGGCGGCGAGCACGTCGGGCGAGCCGTGGTGATCAGCCATGAGTGTGCCCTGCACCTTCAGGTTGGACGCCGACATGGTGTTCGAGCGCGGCGAGCAGCTCGTCGACGCGGTCGGGAGTGGCGGCCTCGCTGTAGACGCGCATCAACGGCTCGGTGCCGCTCATGCGCATCAACGCCCACGATCCATCCTGGAGGTAGAACTTGAAGCCGTCATCTGTGCGAGTGCGGACCACCTCCTCGCCAGCCAGTTCCTTGGGCGCGTCCTTCTCCATGCGCTTGTACACGTCTCGCTTGCGCTGTTCGTACCCGTCACGATCGAAGCGGATGTCGTGGCGGCTGTACGCGTGAGGGCCGACGAGGTCGAACAGGTGCGCGAGAATGGCGGACAGCGGCTGCTCGTACTCGACAATCATGTCGGCGATCATGAGCCCGGCGAGGATGCCGTCGCGCTCCGGGATGTGGCCACGAAAGGCGAACCCACCGGATTCCTCGCCACCGAGGAGAGCATCGGTTTCGCGCATGGTTGCGCCGATGTACTTGAAACCAACCGGCATCTCGTGGACGGTGGCGCCGAAGCGCTCCCCCAGAGCATCGACCATGTTCGTGGTGGTGAGGGAACGCACGATGTCACCGTGTTCGCCGCGCTTCTCGAGCAGGTACATCGTGAACAAGGCCATCACCTCGAGCTGGTTCACATAACGCCCAGCCTCATCGATGATGCCGACGCGATCTGCGTCGCCGTCGTTGGCGATCAGGACATCGTGCTCTCGCTTGGCCATCAGCTCCATCGCCTCCGGCATGTAGCGATCGATCGGCTCGGGATGCATGCCTCCGAAACCGGGGTTGCGCTCACCGTGCAGCTCGGTGACGATGGTCCTTCCGCCGGCGAGCACGCGCGCGATGAGTCCGGCACCGGCCCCGTACATCGCTTCGTGCACCACCTTGAGACCGGCGTTGCGCAGCCGATCGAGATCCACCATGCGCCCCAGCTGCGCGCAGTACGACGGCAGAGGGTCGACGAGCTGCACACCGCCCGCGCTGACCGCGGCATCGAATGACATGGTCTTGACACCCTTGGACTGGGCCTTGAGGGCGTTCTTCTCGAGCTCCTCGACAACCTCCGGTGATGCCGAGCCGCCGAAGTCCGGTTTGTACTTGAGGCCGTTGAACTCCATCGGGTTGTGGCTCGCGGTGACCACAACGCCACCGGCCGCGCCCTTCTCGACCACAGTCCATGACACGGCGGGTGTGGGCGTGACCCGGTCGAGAAGCAGTACCCGCAGTCCGTTGGCAGCCAGGACCCTCGCGACCTCGCGGGCGAACAGCTCTGCGCAGTAGCGCGCGTCATGGCCGACCACCACCGCGCGTTCCTCACCATCGAGGTACGCAGCAACCCCCTGCGCCACGGCGCGGACATTCTCGTAGGTGAAGTCGTCGCCGACCACCGCTCTCCAGCCGTCGGTCCCGAAGTGGATCTCAGCTGCCACAGCGGGCATTCTGCCCGATGGGAGCCGAAGTTCGGGCAGGCGCCGGCCACCGCAGTAGGGACCGGATCCACTTGCTACGATGCCGCAATGCGGCTGCTGCGCCGACTCGCTCCGGCCTGCGCCGCGGCGGTCCTGATCACCACCCTCGCGGCCTGCGGAGACGACACCAAACTCCCGCAGGCGCCGTCCACCGGGCCGTTCCAGACGAGTCCGGTGAGCATCACGCAGCAGGGCAACGCCGCCGCCACCATCGACCAGTCGTCCGTCACGTTCAAGCTGGACGACTCACGCTCGCTGGTCGCGCACCTGACCGTGCGCTCCACCGCCACCTCGACCATCGCAGTGAGCATCCGTGGGTCGCTCTACGACCCCCACCACGCGCTGGTCGGTGACGTCACCGGCGGGCAGATCAACATTCGGGCGGGAAGCGCCGCCGCCGTCCAGCTCAACGGTCCCGCCCCGCTGGGAACGATCGCCTCGGCCACCTTCGAGCTGACAGCCAAGCCGACCCCCACCTAGCGCGCCCGCCGAGCTCTCTCAGAGAAGCTCCGCTCGGCCTTCGCTGCGCAGTCTCTCGACGACGGCCTTGACGTCCTGCGATGCGTCGGCGGCCATCACCAGCACCGCGTCCCCGGTGTCGACCACCACCACCCCGTCCAGCCCCAGCACCGCAATGGTCCGGCCACCGCCAGCCTCCACCAGGCAGTAACGCGAGTTGATGAACAGCGCGTCGCCCTCGGCAACGTTGCCGTCCGCGTCGGCCAACGCCCTGCGGGCCGCCAGCAGGTCCGCCCACGACCCGAGGTCCGACCAGCCGAACCCTGCGCGAACCACGGTGAGGTGCGAGCTCCGTTCCATCACCAGGGGATCGACGGCGACCGAGCGCAGCGACGCGTAGATCGTCGACGCACGGTCCTCCTCGCCGGCCGACCGGGCCTGGACCACACGGCGAAGGCCTTCATCGAGGTCGGGGTCTGCCTCGACCAACTCCGCAAGGAACGCCGATGCCGTCCAGGCGAACAATCCGAGGTTCCAGAGGTGGTGGCCATCCTCGAGGAACCTGGTGGCCTGCTCGAGCGGCGGCTTCTCGACAAACGAGGCGACGTGGGCCGCGGGGAGCGCGGCGGCGGCCGCGATCAACACCGGGTCGGCGGCCGATCCCGGCGGGGCTGCCCACCTGTCAGGAGGTTCGCTCGCCCCCAGCGCGATATAGCCGAGGCCGGTCGCCGGGAAAGTCGGAGTGAGGCCAACGGTCGCCAGGCCCTGCGTGGCCGCGGCCCATCCGGCGACAGCGAGGACCGCGGCTCGGTACGCCTCCCCGTCGGCGACGTCGTGGTCGGCGTGGACGGAGACGATCAGTGCCTCGGGGTCAGCACCAGCGATCTGGTGGACGGCGAGACCCAGGGCAGGGCCGGTGCCGCGGGCAGTGGGTTCGGCGATGACGTCGACCGGCTTCGCCGCGCCCCGGAGCGCCACAGAGCAGGCATCGGCCTGGCTCGCGGCGGTGACCACATGAACCTCGTCGGCCAGCGTGGCGACCCGGTCGACCGTGGCACGCAGAAGAGTCTGACCGTCAGGGCCGAGAGGGAGCAGGTGCTTGGGCCGTGGCGCACGGCTCAGCGGCCAGAGCCGAGTGCCGCTGCCTCCGGCGAGGACGAGGATGTGCAATGCCACGGCCGCGATGATGCCGGAGCAGGCGAGGGTGCGGCGTCAGCCGGCCGCGACTGCGAGTATCGGCGTGGTCCCAGCCTCCTCGGCCAGGTCCAGGGCGCGATCGGTCCGCTCCCAGGGTAGGTCGAGGTCACTGCGCCCGAAGTGGCCGAATGCGGCGACCTGGCGATAGATCGGCCGGCGCAGCTCGAGCGCCGAGATGATCCCGAACGGGGAGAGGTCGAAGTGCTTGTTGACGAGCTCTTCGATCTGATCCACGGGGACGCTCTCGGTGCCGAACGTCTCGACGAGCACCGATACCGGCTTGACCACGCCGATCGCATACGCGACCTGGATCTCGCACTTGCTGGCCATGCCAGCGGCAACGATGTTCTTGGCCACCCAGCGCGCGCCGTACGCGGCGCTGCGGTCGACCTTGGTCGGGTCCTTGCCGCTGAAGGCGCCGCCACCGTGCCGGGCATAGCCACCGTAGCTGTCCACGATGATCTTGCGGCCGGTCAGACCGGCGTCCCCCTGCGGACCCCCGATGACAAACCGACCGGTGGGGTTGACGTGTCGGATGGTGGCGCTGTCCATCAGCTCCGACGGGATGACCTCGTCGACCACGTGCCGTTGCACCTCGTCGAAGATCTGCTCGTGCGAGGCGTCCTCGGAGTGCTGGATGCTGACCAGGACGTTGTCCACCCGGCGTGGCCTGCCCTCTGCGTCGTACTCGACAGTCACCTGGGTCTTGCCATCGGGCCGAGCCCACCGGAGGGTGCCGTCCCGCCGCTTCTCACTGAGCTTGCGTGCCAATCCGTGGGCGAGCTGGATCGGTGCGGGCATCAGCTCTGGCGTCTCGTCGCAGGCGAACCCGAACATCATCCCCTGGTCGCCGGCGCCGCCGGTGTTGACGCCCTGGGCGATGTCGGGCGACTGCTCATCGATGCAGACGAGGACCCCACACGTCTCGTAGTCGAAGCCGTACTTGGCGCGGACGTAACCGATGTCCTTGATGGTGCGGCGGACGACACCGGCGATGTCGACGTAGGCGTCCGTGGAGATCTCGCCGAAGACTAGCGCGGTGCCGGTGGTGAGAGCGGTCTCGCACGCGACCCGGCCGAGCGGGTCCTTCTCGAGGACTGCGTCGAGCACCGCGTCGCTGATCTGGTCGGCGATCTTGTCGGGGTGACCCTCAGTGACCGACTCAGAGGTGAACAGGCGGCGGCGGGCGTGCGTCATGGGAATCCTCCAGCCCCACCGTCGGCCACCCGGACGCCCAATGCGCCAAGGCCCGCTCCTGTCCAGGGCCGGCCCGATGGTAGCAAGGCTCCCCGCGGCGAGATCGAAACACGATCGGACGCCGGTGGCCATCGAACCCGGGACCGTGTAC
>JALZAG010000139.1 GCA_030948445.1 Candidatus Dormiibacterota bacterium | reverse complement strand
CCACCGCATGACTGCTCAGGTAGTGGTACGTGGTGGTTCCGGTCGACGGGCTCTTCAGCGTCGCCGGGTCATAGCCGCTGTCGGCCGCGCTGATCACGGTGTCCTCAGTCGCTCCCGGGCCGAAAGCCGGCGCGACGCTTCCGTCGGCTCCGACCTGCGACGAGAGATAGCGCAGCGCCGAGGTTGCCTGCGAGGTCTGGGGGGTCGCGGCCTGGGCGACCAGCCCCGAGGCTCCGAGAATGAGGCCGGCTGCGGTCAGAGTCGCGCCGACCGCTCCGATGTGGCGTCGCATGTGGTTCTCCTCACGGCGCGGAGTCCCGCGACGATGAGGCCCTCGCCGCGTGAGGGACCCACCTCCCGTTTCGCGCGGGCTTGCAGTGGTTCCGCTCCGACGGAGGTCTCCTGGCTCACGGATCACCGCAGCTCGACCGTCTTCCCAGGACGCTTGTCCCAGTGACCGGTGGCCGGCTGCTCCCCGTTGACAGTTGCGCGACAGCTCCGGATTCCCACCGGATTCCCTGTCGCCGAAGCGCGGTGCAGGAAGTCTGGCACAGGCGTGTCGCTCCCCGCGGTGGGTCACACGACGGTGATGGTCACCTCGACGTTGTTGCGCACGGCGTTCGAGTACGGGCAGCGGCGGTCGGCCTCTTCCACCAGTTCCTGTGCGACTGCACGATCGGGAACCGATGGAAGGGTCACCTCGAGCCCGACGGTCAGGCCCAGGCGTCCGTTTCCAATCGTCCCGAGCCCGACGCGCGCGCGGTGTACAGAACACGAGCCGGTTGCGCGGCGGCAGCGTCGGTCACGGTGGTGCCCTCCAGGCCCTGATGAAACTCACACGTAGGCTCCGACGATCCTGGCTGCGACCTGCCGGCGACGACGACTGACTAGCGGTGCTCGATCGTGATCGTCAGGGGGCTCCACTCGCCGGTCAGCCCCTGGCCGTGCAGGCTGATGCTCCGGTCGTCGTCGATCGGCTTCTCGGTCATCATCCCGAGCGCCACCAGGAACGAGTTCATCTTGAACGGGACTTCGCGGTGGTGGTCGACCTCCTCCCCGTCGATGAACCACCACAGCTGGTCGTTCGCCTTGTCGTAGGTGATCTTGTAGAGGTGCGTCTGGCCGGGCTTGGTGGGCACAGGCAGCTCGTTGAAGATGCAGAAATAGGTGGGCCGGTTGAGGTCGGCGGGTGGCTCGGCCGCCACCCCCGGGAACAGGACACGGCCATAGACGGTGGCGAGCTTGTCGTTGGTGGCGAAGAAATCGATGGCGGCGCCGGTGTCGAAGTCGAGGAGGTTGACGGTCGCCATGCCGTCGTACAGGTCCCCTGGCACACCGTTGTGGCGGCGTCCGGCGATGCTCAGCTCGACACTGATGGTGCCGTCGTCCGGCGGCGTGAACCGGGCCGTCGAGAAGTACATGTGCTTGGCGTTGTCGAGCACCTGGATGCGGTCATGCGATCGCGACAGCGGGTTGGCCCGGACTCGCAGCTTCTCGTTCTCGACGATGACGGTCGCGTTTGGCTCCCGGTACTTCCATTCGGTGCCGTCCGGCAGCGAGAAGCCGCCGATCTGCCAGGTGGGGTCAATGCCGGTGATGATCGACCGAAAGTTTCCATAGGTGATCGTCTCGGTGCGCGCCTTGCTCTCGCTCGTAGCCGGCGTCGCGGTGGCCTGGGCCATGGCAGATTCCTCCGTGAGCGTCCACGGTAGCAGCCGGGTTCGAATTGACGGCGGCCGGGTAGACTGAGCGCATGCTTCGCAACGAGTTCGGGCCAGTTGCGGTGATCAGCATGCACGCCTCCCCGCTGGGAGCGCTTGGCCGGGGCGAGAACGGGGGCGGCAACCTCGCTGTCCGCCGTCTGTGCGAGGGCTTGGCTCAGTCCGGCATCCCCACCGACGTCTTCGTGCGCGCTGATGACCCGCTGGCCTCGGCTGAGGAGATGATCGCCCCGATGAGTCGCCTGGTGCGGCTCCCCGTTGGTCCCCCGCGACCCCTGCCGAAAGGCGACCTGGTGGCGTACACCGAGGCGTTCAGTCGCGCGGTCATCGCGCACGCCGCCAGCGAGCGGCGCGCGTACGTTGTGGTGCACGGGCACTACTGGCTCGGTGGCTTGGTGGCGCAACAGCTGCGTGAGGCCTGGCACATCCCGTGGGTGCAGTCCTTCCACACGCTCGCGCGCACCAAAGCGCGGGTGGGGCTCCCGCTTGACGAACGCCGTTCGGCGGCCGAGGCCATCCTGGTCGGAGCGGCCGACCGGCTGGTGACCGGCAGCGTTGCCGAGGCCAAGGACCTGATGCGGCTCTACGGCGCCTCGCGCAACAGCATCTGCGTGGCCCAGCCCGGCGTGGACCTGCGTGTGCTGCATCCACGCGACACAGCCGCCCTACGCACGGAGCTCGGGCTGGATGGCCACCGCGTGCTGCTGTTCGCCGGCCGGCTGGAGCCGCTCAAGGGCGCTGACACTCTGCTCGGGGCGGTCGCCAAGCTGGGTGAGGACCAGCGCTTCGACGACGTCGTGACCCTGGTGATCGGCGAGGACAGTGGCGACGGCTCGGCGGCCGGTGGGGAACGGCGCCGGCTCGAGGCGGTCGCCGGCGACAGCGGGCTCGGAATGCGGGTGCGCTTCCTCGGAGCGGTTGAGCACGAGGACCTCGCCGACTACTACGCGCTCGCGGACCTCTGCGTGGTGCCGTCGCGCACCGAGACCTTCGGGCTGGTAGCGCTCGAGGCTCAGGCGCTGGGGACTCCGGTGGTGGCGAGCGCGGTTGGCGGTCTCACGGAGATCGTCGAGGACGGGCAGACGGGTCTTCTCGTTCCCGATCGTGAGCCGCAGGCATTCGCGTCCGCAATCGCGTCTCTGCTCGACGACGCAGGCCTGCGCCAGCGCATGGGCGACGCTGCCCGCCTGCGCGCTGCCTCCTTCACGTGGACGCGCGCCGTGGAGCGGCTGGCGGCCATCTACTCCCGGGTCACCCGTCCCGACGTCACCGCCGCGACCCCGTGCGGCTACACCGACAACGAGGTCATGGCGATCGCCGGCTGACGGCGGAACGTAGTATTCAGCGGTGACCTGTTCGCATTGTGGTGCCTCAGTTGCCGAAGGCCCGTACTGCACACGGTGTGGCGCCCACCAGGTGAAGGGCGCCCTGCGCCTACACCACTTCGCCCTCCGCCCCGGCGAGCACCTGGCCACCCCGGGAGTGCTGTCGACGCTGTTGCCTCACCTGGAGCATGAACGTGTCCACCTGTTCCGATGGGCGCTGATCGCTGGTGCTCTGCTCGTTGGCGTGCTCGCCGTCACCGGGCTGGTCATCCCCGCGATCTGGGTCGCGGCGATCATGGTGCCGGCGCTGTACATCGCCTACCTTCGCGTGGTCGACGTCTTCGCTGACGCCCCGGTGCCAGTGCTGCTCGGCACCGTTGTCGCTGGGGCGGGTGTGGGCGTCGCGATCACTGCGGCCGCTGATGCGGTGGGCAACGGGCTCGGGTCCGGCGGGGTCATCCTCCTCACCACCGCAACCGCGGTGGTCGCCGAACTCCTCAAGCCACTGGCACCGCTGCTTGCGCTGCGCCGCCGCTTCCCGAACACGCTGGACGGGCTGGTGTTCGGCGTTGCGGCCGGCGTGGGCTACGCACTCGCCCAGACAGTGGTGAACCTCACCGGCTCGCTCGGCGGCGTGGGATTGCGGGTGGACCCCTCCAACTGGGTCTTCACGCTGTTGAGCGCTGCGGTGCTCATCCCGCTGCTGCACGGGTCCTGCTCCGGCCTTGTGTCCGCGTCATTGTGGCGACCGAGGGGCGGCCGCGACGCTGTCCTGCGCGCCGCCGGCCTGCCGCTGGCGATCATCGCCGACGTCTGCTTTCTCGTCGGTAGCGAGATCCTCGACGATGCCGGACTCAGCCCGCTGTTCGTGCTCCTCTGGCAAGCGGTGACAGTGGCCGCGGTGCTGGTCGCCATCCGCCTGCTCCTGCACGCCGCGGTTCTCGACGAGGGCGCGTCGTTGGGGCTGCGCGAACAGCGCTGCCATCACTGCGGCAACACCGTTGAAGCGGCGGGCTTCTGTCCGCAGTGCGGGGTTCTGCTGGCGGCGCCCGTGACCCCCGCCGCTGCGCTCAGGGGCTGACGCTCGCCGCGACACCCGTCGGGCGACAGGGGAGGGCAACCGCCGGTACCGCCGGGGCACAATCGCTGCCATGACCGCCGCGACCGGACTGTCCGACAGCAGCACACCGAGCTCTGCTGAGCCGGTTGGATCGAGCGAAGGGGTGACCGACTCGCACGAAGGGGCGATCGCCGTGCTGGCAGATGGTGACGACCGCGAGACCCGGCATCGGCTGCGTCGCGCGCTGCGGATCTTGACTGCCGCGCGGCGTCGCGATGAGGGCGCTTCCGGTCAGTCTGAGAGCTAGGGGAGGCCGCAGATGGGCATTCGCGACCTGATCCGGCCGCTCGAGGGATGGGCGGTCCTTGATCCAGCTGGCGACTGGCTCGCGTCGAAGGTCGGTGGCGTGCTCGGCCACGGCCGCGCCAAGGACCTGCTCAGCGGTACCTTCCTCGGCCACGCGCTGCACCCCGTCCTGACCGACATTCCCGTCGGTGCCCTGACCCTCGCCTCAGCGT
>JALZAG010000137.1 GCA_030948445.1 Candidatus Dormiibacterota bacterium | reverse complement strand
CCCGCCCACCAGCTGATCCACATCATCAACGACGCGGCGGACAGGGTGATCATCGTCGACGGCTCGCTCGCGCCCGTGCTCGCCGCCATCCGGCCCAGCCTGTCGACGGTCGAGCGGGTCATCGTGGTCGGCGACGGCGACACCGGGGAGCTGGGCGAGCACGTGCGCTACGAGGAGGCGCTGGCCGGCGCGTCGAGTGAGTTCGACTGGCCGGAGCTCGACGAGTGGTCGGCGGCCGCCATGTGCTACACGACCGGGACGACCGGGGATCCCAAGGGCGTGGTGTACAGCCATCGGTCGATCTGGTTGCACTGCTTTGGGGTATGGGGCGCGTTCCGGCTCGACGAGTCCGAGCGGCTCCTGATGATCGTGCCGATGTTCCACGTCAACGCCTGGGGAATCCCCTACGTGGCATGGATGCTGGGCTGCACGCTGCTGCTGCCTGACCGGTTCCTCCAGCCCGAGCCACTCTGTGCCTTCATCGCAGCCGAACGGCCCACCTTCACCGGCGGAGTGCCCACCATCTTCACGGGCATGCTGCAGTACGCGCAGGCAAACAACGCCGACCTCTCGTCGATCAAGCGAGCCATCTGCGGCGGTTCGGCGGTGCCGCGCGCGCTCATCGAGGCATTCCGGGACAAGTTGAATATCGAGCTCATCCAGGCGTGGGGGATGACCGAGACCAGCCCGCTGGGGTGCATCGCCTTCCCGCCTGCCGGGATCCCCCCTGAGGAGGAGATGGACTGGCGCAGCAAGACGGGCAGGGCGATGCCCGGCGTTGAGCTGCGCATCGTGGGTGAGGATGGAAGCGAGCTGCCCTGGGACGGCAAGGCTGTCGGGGAGCTGGAGGCTCGCGGGCCGTGGATCACGGGTTCGTACTACGGGGTCGAAGCACCCGAACGTTTCCACGACGGCTGGCTGCGAACGGGTGACGTCGGGGTCATCGACTCCCGCGCCTACCTGCAGATCACAGACCGCTCGAAGGACGTCATCAAGTCAGGCGGTGAATGGATCTCCTCAGTGGAGCTCGAGAACCATCTCGCCGCGCACCCCGCGGTCGCCGAGGCGGCGGTTGTCGGGGTGGCTGATGCCAAGTGGGAGGAACGCCCTCTCGCAGCTGTGGTGCTGAAGCCGGGAGCGCAGGCCGCGCCCGACGACCTGCGCACGTTCCTGGACGGCAAGGTCGCCAAGTGGTGGCTGCCGGAGCGCTGGACCTTCCTCGATGAGCTGCCCAAGACCAGCGTCGGCAAGCAGGACAAGAAGGTGATCCGCCAGCTCTACATCGACGGCAAGCTCGATGTCCAGGAGACTGGCAAGGCGGCGCGCTGACACTACACTCGGCCTCTGGCGCGGGAGTAACTCAATGGTAGAGTGCAACCTTCCCAAGGTTGAAGTTGCGGGTTCGAGCCCCGTCTCCCGCTCTCAGCTGGGCCGACCGACCCCGATGGGATTCGGGTAGATGAGCCCGCCCGGCCCTTCCAGCCGCGCGGCGAGGGTGGCGAGCAACTCGAAGAGCCGATCGCGCCGGCCATCGGGGAGCTGCTCCCAGACCGCCCCGGCGAGCGAGTCGGTGGCCTCCTCGACCGCGTCGCGCAACTCACGGCCCGCAGCTGTGAGAGTGCCAGCGTCGTTGACGATGCCGCGCTCGCGCAGGCGCACGGTGGCGTCGGCCCACTCCTGCTCCGTCCAACCGCGGAAACTGCGCAGCGTGTCCGCATCGACACCCTTGCCCGCGGCGACCGCGATCAACAGCGCGGACAGGCCGTCCACGTCATGAACGGTGAGCGCAGCGACGTGTCCGTCGAAGCGGTGCTCGCGGAGCACCGTGCACGCGTGCCACAAGGCCAGGTGCGGCGCCTCCGGCACCGCGAGCCCGGCGTGTCCGGCGAACAGCGGCCGCCCGTCACTGCGCAGGTCGCTCGTCACCGCCATGGCCAGCTCGGCGGCTTCCTTCACCTCGTCTGAGTCCGTCGCGTCGCCCCACAATCGGCGCAGTGCGGAGTCGGCGATGGCGAGGCGCGCCTCGAGGACGCGCTCGGGAGTGGCGAACTGCCATGCGTCGGGTATGGCGCGGCGCACCATGGCCGGCTGGAAGTTGTGGAACACCGCGGCGACGACGTCGGCACTCACCGCCCCCATCGGCGCGGAGCGGGAGGCAAAGTACCCCATCCAGCCGCCGCGCATCCCGGCGGCGGCGTAGCTCTCACGAGCTTCCGGCGCGAAGTAGACGATCGCATGGATCGGCTCGAAGAGCGTCCAGGCTCTGCGGGAACGGCCGGTCTGCGACACCTGCGCAGTCTGACAAACTGAGCCCGCCAACCCATGACACGTGGGTGCGTGAGGAGGTGTCAACGATGGCGGACCCAGCACCGGACGGTGACCCGATCGCCGAAGAGGCCAAGCGGGCCCGCGAGGATCCCGACCCAAGCCTGTTGCCATCGAGCGACGGCCTTGGGCCCGGGGCCGGCGAGACGCCGGCGGCCGACGTCACCGCAGGCAGCTCGAGCCGCCAGGACGCGGCTCCGGATGTGACCAGTGCTCCGAGCATTGGAGCGCCGCCGCGCCGTACCGAACGCCCCGACTTCCGTTCCAGCCAGCTGGACGGCGCGCCCGAGGAGGAGGAGGACGCGGAGCGCTAGACCGCGCTTTCTGGTTCGCTCGTCCCGCTGTCGCCGGCCGCACTGGGGGCCGGCGCTGCCTTGGCGAAACGCAGTGCTGCCGAGTTGATGCAGTAGCGCTGACCGGTGGGGTCGGGCCCGTCCGCGAAGACGTGGCCGAGGTGGCCGCCACAGCGTCCGCATCGCACCTCAGTACGCGGCACGATCATCTTGAAGTCGCGATGCTGCTCGATGATCTCCGGGTCCGCGGGGGCGTAGAAGCTCGGCCATCCACTCCCTGACTCGTACTTGGTGCTCGAGTCGAAGAGCTCCGCGCCACACCCGGCGCAGAGGTACTGACCCGCTGCCTCGACGTGGACGTATTGGCCGGTACCGGCGCGTTCGGTGGCGCCGCGGCGAAGCACCGCGTACTGCTCGGGGGTCAGCTGGTCGCGCCACTCCTGGTCGGACTTGACGACTTTCTCGGACATGCTTGAACGGTAGACGATCCCCGGCCGCCAGCGGCGTCCCGAACGGGTCAGGCCCGAGAGCCGCGCCACTCTGTGCGCCGCCAGGGCTCGGCTGCGAAGGACGCACGAACGGCCTCGCGCACCTGCGCGTCCGCGATCACGTCAGCCCCGGTCAGGGCCAGCGCTGCCGCGCCGCGGAGCATGACGTCATGGGCCGCCTCGGTGGCCGCGGCCTCGCGGAACTCGTGGGTGTGGCAGGACACCCCCTCTTCAGTGATGGCCACCTCAGGATGGATGGTTGGACACGCGTACGAGAGGTCGCCGACATCAGTGGAGCCAACCCGCTCCCACGGGCGCGCCACCATGGGGTCGAGCCCCACTGCCTCGAGGTGCGCATGACCGCGTTCGGCCAGGACGGCGTTGGAGCGAAGGTCCTTGTAGGTCTCCTCCTGCACCAGCTCGAGGGTGCAGCCCGTCGCGCTCGCCGCGGCCTGGAAGATGTGAGCGAAGCGGACATTCATCTCGTGGAGGTACGACGCCTCTCGGGCCCGCGTGAGGAACTCACCGCTGGTCCGCTCGGGGATGATGTTCGGTGCGGTGCCGCCCTCGGCGATGAACCCGTGCACGCGTGCACCGTCGCGAAGCTGCTGTCGCCACAGCGAGATCCCGTTGTAGGCGTGCACGAAGGCGTCGAGCGCATTGAGGCCCTGGTCGGGGTCGCCCGCGGCGTGAGCGGCGCGGCCGGTGAACGCCCACTTCCAGTGCGTGCAGGCGAGCGCCCACATCACCGCCATGGTGCGGTCTGTGGGGTGGAGGATGAGCGCTGCATCGCAATCGTCGAAGACTCCGTCGTTGACCAAGGGGATCTTGCCGCCGCCGCCCTCTTCGGCGGGACTGCCCACCACGCGCACGTGCCCGGCGATGCCGTTGTCCCGGAGTGCTTGCAGCAGGGAGATGCCGGCGGCGGCCGAGGCGGTGCCGATCAGGTTGTGGCCGCAGGCATGACCGAGGCCGCGCAGCGCGTCGTACTCACACACGAACGCGACGCGCGGGCCACCGTCACCACTCTGCGCATCGGCGACGAACGCGGTCGCCATCCCGGACACGTCCCGCCGCACCTCGAAACCCTGTGACTTCAGCAGCCCGCACAACGTGGCGCACGCACGCGTCTCTTCAAAGGATGTCTCTGGATGCGAGTGGATGTCGAGCGACACATGGCGGAGCTCAGTCCGCTGCTCGTTGAGGACAGCCTGGATGCGAGCGGCAACGGAATCGATGGCCACGGACACTGGGATCCTCCCGCGAGATGGTCGACGAACCGACGCCGACCTCAGGGACTGACGCCCGCGCCCGGCGGCGGCTGCGCGCCACCTGGTGAGGAGACGTTGCTTCCCGGCGATGCCTGCGGCGACCCCGACGACGAGCCTCCAAAGTGGACGAGAAACACGATCACAACCGCGATCACCACGAGGACGGGGACCAGGATCATCAGCAGCCGCTGCGCGGACGGCCGCGCGGCGCTGCCCGACGGGGGAGGAGGTGTCGTTGCCACGTGTTCACATTAGCCCACCTGCGCCTGATGCGGTGAGCAGCTGTCTCAGGCGTGCTGGTATCGCTGGGCGCCGTGGCGGAGCGTCGCGGCGACGTGCTTGCGCAGGGACGGAGGCGCGATCACCTCGACGGATCCACCCCACCCGAGGACCCACGAACGCATCTCCACCTCGCTGGCGACGCGAATCCGAGCCTCGATGTCGCCGTCGTCGCGCTCGACGATCTCGGCACCCCGGTGCCACAGGGCCTCCCGAGCACGCTCGGCGATGGCGCGGTCGAAGAGCAGCACCACGTCGTCCTGCCCGGGTGCCTGCCAGATCCCCCACGAGCCGCTCACCACGGCGTCGATGTCGAAGTCATCCGGCACCGTGAATGTCGCTGGGAGGAGGCGCGCGCTGCGCACGCGATCGATGCGGAATGGGCGCACCTCGCCCGAGAGGTCATCGTGCGCGAAGATGTACAGCGTCCGGCTCTCCGCCCGCGGCTCGAGGAAGTACGGGCAGAGCACGCGACGCGTCTCCCGACCCTCGG
>JALZAG010000125.1 GCA_030948445.1 Candidatus Dormiibacterota bacterium | reverse complement strand
ACATGGCTGAGCTTGGCGTTGACCGCGTCGATGTGGCGCTGCAGCTCCTCGCGCAGCGCGGGGTGCTGCGCCAACTTCTCGGGGTCGCTGGGCCAGCCGTGCCCAGACGCGTAGCCCGGCGCCTCGTCGGGGTCGAGCGTGAGCAGCGCGGTCATGTACGGGCGGCGATCGCCGATGGCGACGACATGCCCGACCAGCGGGTGAGTGACCAGGCCGGACTCGATGTTTCCCGGCGAGATGTTCTTGCCACCGGCGGTGATGATCAGGTCCTTCTTGCGGTCGGTGATGCGCAGGTACCCGTCGTGGTCGAACTCGCCAACGTCGCCCGTCTGCAGCCACCCGTCGACCAGCGTCTCCTCCGTAGCCTCGCGGTTGTGCAGGTAGCCGGGGAACACGACGCCGCCGCGGACCACGATCTCGCCGTCCTCAGCGATGCGGACCTCGTTGCCCGGGAAGACCTCACCGACAGTCCCGATGCGTGAACGCCCGGGACGGTTGAGGGTGGTGACGCCGGTGTTCTCGCTCTGGCCGTAGACCTCACAGATCTCCAGCCCGATCGACCGGAAGAAGCGCAGCACCTCGGGATCGATGGGAGCCGCGCCGCTGGCGAGGATGCGGACGTCATCAAACCCCAGCGCGGTGCGCAGCTTGCTGAGCACAAGCCGGTCGGCGAGGCGGTGGCGGCGCTCGAGGACAGGAGGGATGGACTCGCCCCGCTCCCGCCGGTCGGCGACGCGACGGCCGGCCCGGATCGCCCACCGCGCCAGGGTGCGCTGCGGGGCCGGGCTGGCGTCGATCTGCTTCTGCACCTGCGCGGCCATCTTCTCCCACACTCGCGGCACGCCGAAGAAGTGCGTGGGCCGCACCTCGCGCAGGCGGGCCCCGAGATTGGGCAGGCCGTCGAGGAACCAAGTGGGGTTGCCGTAGCGGTACGACCTGAACTCGCTGACCATGCGTTCGGCGATGTGCGCCAGTGGCAGATAGCTGAGCACGCGGTCGTCAGGACCGACCTCCACGAGGTCGGCGAGGCCATCGGCGGAGGCCGCGATGTTGCGGTGCGTCAACATCACCGCCTTGGGCGGGCCGGTGGTTCCGCTGGTGTAGATGAGGGTGACGACATCATCCATCTCCACCCGGTGGCAACGTTCGTCGATCTCGGCGCCATTGCGCTCGAGGTGCTCGTCGCCCGCACCGAGCGCCTGCTGCCAGGGGATGACGAACCCATCGGGTGAGGGATTCTCGACGCCTTCCATGACCACCACCCGGCGCAGGTGGCGGAGCTGGTCGCGCTGCTCGAGCACTCGCGCAAGCAGTGACTCGTTCTCCACGAATGCCACCCGGCTCTCGGAGTGGTTGAGCACGTATTGGGCCTGGTCCGCGCTGAGCGTCTGGTAGACCGGCACCGGGCACGC
Source organism: Candidatus Dormiibacterota bacterium (assembly GCA_030948445.1). The sequence goes on along the minus strand of JALZAG010000125.1, from coordinate 661 downwards.
CCGCACCATCAGGATGGCCGCGTCAGCAGTGTGCCATTCCGCCCGGTTGTTCGCCCAGATGGCCACGTGGTCACCGGCGGCGATGCCCTCGTTGAGGAGGAATGAGGCAAGGCGGCGCGCCCCAGCCCCGAACTGCCGCCAGGTGATCGGCACCCAGCGGTCGCCCGCCCGCGTGTACATCGACGGTTGGTCAGCGCGGCTGCGGATCTGCGAGAGCAGGTAGTCGACGAGGGTCAACTCCTCGCGGTCCGCCGCAGGGGTCTCGGACGCGACGACAGCTTCGCTCGTCATCGACGCGCAGAATGACACAACGCACCGGGCAGCGTCGCGCCAGGCCAGGCCTGCGTCGCTGCCCGCCCAACCTCAGCAGGAGCCCCCCGTGGTCATCGGCACGCTGCAGATCACCGTCCAGGTCCCGGAGAGCCAGTCCCTGAAGGACAAGCGCATGGTTGTTCGATCGATCACCAGCCGAGTGCGACAGACCTTTGCAGTCGCGGTCGCCGAGGTGGGCGAGCAGGACACCTGGCAGACCGCCGTCGTCGGGGTTGCCTGCGTCAGCAACAACGCCCGTCATGCCGACGAGGTGTGCCAGAAGGTGCTCGCCTACGTCGAGAACGATGCCGACGGCGTCGTCAGCGCGTCGCGCTTCGAGCTCATCCAC
>JALZAG010000120.1 GCA_030948445.1 Candidatus Dormiibacterota bacterium | reverse complement strand
CGCCGGCGCCGTCGCCGCCGGGCGGGCCCATCTCCGGGGACGGCCCCGCGGTCGGCACGGCCCTCGGCCACCCGGCCGAAGCGATCGAAGAAGGCCAGCGCGGGGTGGCGGGTGCGGGGGAGGGTGGCGCGCGCCTGGGGGTCGGCCGCCACCCGCTCTTCCAGCTCGACCAGCAACTCCTCGAGCGGCCGCTTGTTGCGCCCCACCGGCGCAGCGGTCTCGGCCCACGGCTGCAGCTTGGCGGTGCCGGTCTCGGGCACACTGGTGTCGATCGAGCTGGGCACCTGGTCGAGCACGCTCTCGATGGCGCGAGCGATCAGGCGGTCCTGGTCGTCAGCCACCCGCGTGATCCAGGGCGATGCCGGCCAGGGCGAGCCCGGCGAGCGTCTTCAGGTCGATCTCGCCATCGCCGGCCATGGCGGTGAGCTGGGAGGCGTCGAACAGCTCGACGTCGAGGAGCTCGTCGGCGTCCGGCGCGCTCTCACCGGCGGTGAGGCCCGTGGCCTCGAAGAACCAGATCTCCTCGCTGGAATACCCGGGACTCACGGGGCCGTGACCGAGCTCGCGCCACTCCGCGGCTACGTAGCCGGTCTCCTCGGTGAGCTCGCGGCGAGCGGTGGTCGCCGGATCCTCGCCGGGCTCGCGTGTCCCCGCGGGGAGCTCCCAGAGCGCCCGCCCGGCGGCGTGCCGCCACTGCCGCACCAGCACCACGCGGGCGTCCTGCGCGGTGGCCACCACGGTCACCGCGCCGACGTGTTCGACGACCTCGCGGCGTGCCTCTCGGCCCTCGGGCAGGCGCACGGTGTCCTCGAACACGCGCAAGAGCTTGCCCTCGTAGACACGACGGCGGCGCAACGGCTCCTCGCGGAGGTGACGATCGTCAGCAGGGCTCACTGACAGCGATTGTTCCGCATCGGCGCCTCGCGCGGCGCCAGCACCCAGAAGGTCAGCCTGCCCTCAGGCGCAACTCCACTGGTGGGCCTGGCCGTGAGCGAGCATCTTGGCGGCGATGTTGGCCTGGTCGGCTGCCGAGTAGATGTTCGTTCCGCCGTTGTGCGAGAACGTGGACTGCAGGAACTGGAAGAGCCCGATGTACGGCCCGTGTGGGTTGTACGCGGTGGTCCGCAGGCCCGATTCGCACCTGGCGATCTTCACCATCCAGGCACCGGAGACGCCCCAGCGGCTGGCAGCTGCCTCGATGATGCCGATCACGCTGTTGGGATCCGCGGGGGGCCCGACACCCACGGGCGCACTGGCGACGCGAGGGGTCTTGGTTGCTGGCTTGGCAGCCGGCTTGGCGGGCTTGGCCGGTGCTGGGGGAGCGACGGGAAGGGCCGCCGGCGTGGCCGCGGTGACGGCGTCGACGAGGTCGGGCTTGGCGATGGTGAACGCCGTGACCCGTACGCTGCCGGCGGTCACTGCGGTGGGGCTCGCGACCGAGGTGGTGGCCGACACCAGGGTGAGTGCGAGGACGGGGCTGAGAATGAGAGTGGTCATACCCAGGACCACTCCTCGAGAACGACGTGGCAACCGCAAATAAACTCTCCTGTATCGCTTGGCCGACGCTCCCTTCCTGGCGGGTGGGCCGCCGGGACCGTCTGGTCGGGTTCCATCGCGTGTTGGGCGGTGGGTCGCAGCGTGAAACCGGATCCGCTACTCCTTCAAACGAAGGAACTTCGTGAGACCTGCGGTGACGGTCGCGACGGGGGCACCCTACCACAGGGCCCCCTGGCGGACGCAACTCCGCGTGGCCGGGTTGTCACGCTGTCCGCGCGTCCCGCGCGCCGTGCGGGGGTCAGTTGGAGGTGGTCGCGCCCACCTGGCACGACGCCGGTGCCGAGTTCACGATCACCGGCACGGCCAGGTTCAGCGACCCGCCGGGCTGGGGCCAGAGCAGCTCCCGCGAGCCCCCGCCGATGATCGCCCCGGCCGCGTTCGAGCACGAGGCGAAGATGTCCACCTGTTCGTTGGCAAGCAGGTGAGGTCCGCCCACCATGATCGGGACATCCCACTGGCCATGGCCTGTACAGCTCTTGGTGCACTTGAAGGCAGCGCCCGTGGCGGTCAGGGGCGCGCCGGGGAGCGCGGCCCAGGTTCCCGGGCTGACCGTGACCGCCACCGAGTCAGCCGTGTAGCAGGGGTAGTCGGTGCACTGGTAGGAGGTGACCACCAGGGTCTGGCCTGGGTAGAGGGTCAGCTGGGGTGACTCCAGCGCGTTCAGGGCCTTGGTGCCCCTCATCAGGGTGAAGTGGACGATCACCCCGCTGACGCCGGTGTGGGTGGCCACGTTGTGGATGACCGCAACGGGAACCGCCACCAGCTGCCAGGTGCCGACACCGGTGGAGACCACGTCGATGCGCTGGACATCGGGAGCCGGCGTGGGGGTTGGTGCGGGGGTGGCAGTGGGGCGTGCCACGGTCGGCGAGGGCGTCACTGCACCGCTGCCGCAGCCCACCAGGAGCGCGCCGAGACCGCACAAGAGCAACCGTCGCATTCGCGCATGGTATTGCCCGGCACGCCCCGCACCGCGGCCGGTGACGGCAGGTGACAGAATCGACACCCACGTCAACAGGGGGTGCCGGGATGCCATTCACCGCAGAGCACGACGCGCTGCGCGAGACCGTCAGGGACTTCGTGGCCCGCGAGCTGCGGCCCTACGCCGACGAGTGGGAGGCGGCCGAGTATTTCCCCGACAGCGTCTTCCCCCGGATGGGTGAGCTCGGCCTCCTCGGGCTCCGCTACCCAGAGGAGTACGGGGGTCAGGGCGGGGACTACTGGAGCGCCATCGTGCTCGCCGAGGAGATGGCCCGCTGCGGCTCGGGCGGCGTCGGCATGGCCGTGTCCGTCCAGGCCGAGATGGCCACCCCGCCCATCTTCAAGTTCGGCACCGAGGAGCAGAAGCAGCGGTACCTGGTTCCGGCCATCAGCGGCCAGAAGGTGGCGGCGCTGGGCATCACCGAGCCGGACACCGGCAGCGACGTCGCCGCAGTCCGCACCCGCGCCGTGCGTCACAACGGGGGCTGGCGCATCAATGGGGCCAAGCTCTACATCACCAACGGGGTACGCTGCGACTACATCGTTCTGGTGGCGCGCACCGGCACCCCCGAGGAGGGAGCCCACGGGATCACCCTCTTCCTGGTCGACAGCGACACACCGGGTTTCACGGTGAGCCGCAAGCTCAAGAAGCTCGGCATGCACGCCAGCGACACTGCCGAGCTGTCGTTCAGCGACGTCGATGTGCCCGAGGACGCCGTGCTCGGCGAGGTGGGCCAGGGGTTCTACCACCTCATGTGGGAACTGCAGGGCGAGCGACTCATCGGCAGCGCCGGCACCGTTGCGGGGGCCGAGTTGATGTTCGAGGAGACGCTGCGCTGGTGCAAGGAGCGCGAGGCATTCGGCCGTCCCATCGCGAAGTTCCAGGTCAACCGCCACAAGCTCGCTGACCTCTACACCGACATCTCCATCGCCAAGAGCTACATCTATGCGGTGGCGGAGCGGTGGAACGCGGGCGAGTACCCGGTGGCAGAGATCTCCATGGCAAAGCTGTTCGTCGGCCAGGTCACCTCACGGGTCGCCGACACCTGCCTGCAGCTGCACGGCGGCTTTGGCTACATGGCCGAGTCGCACGTGTCCCGCTACTTCCGGGACTCGCGCCTGATCCGCATCGGCGCCGGCACCGACGAGGTGATGAAGGAGATCATCGCCAAGACCGCGCTCGGCCTCTGAGACGACCAAGCCTTCCAACTACAATCCGGCCGTTGCGTTGGCCTCTGGGGGTGCACATCGTGGACGAGAAGATCATCGGCACGACCATGCCGGTCCTCGAGCTGACGCTCAACCCTGGCGAGGCGATCTTCGCGGAGTCCGGTGAGCTCTCCTGGATGACCTCGAGCATCCAGATGACCACCTCCACGCAGTACGGCGGCGGTGGCGGCATCGGCGGCGTCTTCAAGCGCGCGGTCGGTGGCGGCTCGCTGTTCATGACCGAGTACGCGGCCCAGGGCGCTCCCGGGATGGTGGCCTTCGCGGCCAAGCTTCCCGGGCAGATCTTCCCGCTCGACGTCCGGCCCGAGCCCGGGATGCAGTTCCTCGGCCACCGCCATGCGTTCGTGGCCGGTACCCACGGTGTGCTTATCTCGGTCGGGTTCCAGCAGAAGCTCGGCGCCGGCGCCTTCGGTGGCGATGGTTTCAGGCTCCAGAAGATCGGTGGTCAGGGTCGCGTCTGGTGTGAGTTGAGTGGCGAGATCGTCACCTACGATCTTCGCCCCGGCGAGGAGCTCAAGGTCCATCCCGGCCACGTCGGGCTGTTCCAGGACACCGTCCAGTTCAACATCACCACCGTCAAGGGGATCAAGAACAAGATCTTCGGGGGCGACGGGATCTTCCTCGCTCAGCTGATCGGACCGGGACGAGTATGGCTGCAATCCCTGCCGCTCGCGCGCCTGGCACACGCGCTCGGCGAGTACACCGTGGTGCAGGGCGCGGAGGCCGGTGTGGCCGGCGGTGTCGTCGGAGGACTGCTCAGGAACATTGGCGGCTGAGCCGCCGGCTGGTCATTCGTCGACTGGCAGTGGAGCCAGCAGCGACACCCCGTGCACGCGCAGCAGGGCGTCGACGTTGTCCAGCCACTCGCGCCGTTCCACGGAGCGCTCGTGCAGCTGCTGGATGTACTCGTACGTTGTCGCATCCCGGCGCAGCGGTGCCAGTGGAGGGGAGGCGGGCATCTGTGCCGGCTCCAAGATGCCACGCTCCACGAGCTCCTCGCAGGTCAGCACCGCCGCCGCCACGAGGTCGTTGACGGCGTCTGCGTGGTCCATCTTGGCGTTGAGCACCGCGATGCTGTCGCGCCCGTCCGGTCCCGGGGGACGGCGCACGCTGATCGAGTCGACGTAGTCACTGAGCCCATCGAGCTGTTCGATGCCCGGGCGGGGCGAGCGCGGGAGCACCCGGTGGCCCTGTGCGCCGACGGTGAACCACTCCTCCTGGGCGGCCGAGCGGCGGTGGAACAGCGGCATGGTGATGACCTACGCGTGCGCCGGCGTCGAGAACTCGCTGCGCACGAAGAGCGAGTGGACGTGCAGCCCGCGCGCCTCGATGTTGGCGCGGCCGCCCTCCTCGCGGTCAACCACCGCGAGCGCCTCGACGATCTCCACTGGCTGGTCGCGCAGCGCGTCGCACGCCTGGAGCAGAGAGCCCCCGGTGGTGATGACGTCGTCGACGACCATGACCCGGTCGCCGTCGCGCAGCGACGGGCCCTCGATGAGGCTGCCCGTCCCGTGCTCCTTGGCCTCCTTGCGCACGATGAACGCGCGCAGCGGGTCGCGCTGACCGGACAGCGCGGCGACACCGGCGGCGATGGGGTCGGCCCCGAGCGTCAGGCCACCGATCGCGTCGACACGCAGCTCGCGGCAGCGCTCGAGGATGAGCAGGGATGCGAGGTACAGACCACGGCCCTCCAACGTCACCTGCTTGCCGTTGAAGTAGAAGTCGCTGCGACGTCCGCTGGTGAGCACGAAGTCACCGAACGTGAAGGCGCGCTCAGCGAGCAGAGCATGCAATTCGGTGCGAGCGGCGTCGAGCTCGGTGGTCATGGGACTCCCCGTCACGCGGTTGGTGTGGGCGGCGTCTCAGCGTCGCCGAATGGCGCGGTGGGCGATGTTGGCGTGACCTGGCGGAGAGCCTCGCTCCAGCGCAGCACCGGGTGCCGTGCGGCGCCAACCTCGTCGACGCGTTCGACCGGCGTGTTGTGCGGTGCGTTCTGCACGAAGGCCAGGTCTTCCTCCGCTTCGGCGACGATGGCCGCGCAGACGTCGGCAAGCAGGTCGAGACTCTGCCGCGACTCCGTCTCGGTCGGCTCGAACATCAGGGCTTCGGGGACCGTGGTGGGAAAGTACACCGTCGGTGCGTAGATGCCGTAGTCGAGTAGTCGCTTGGCCACGTCCATCGCGCGCAATCCTTCGACGCGGCCCCCCTTGGTGGTGCACACGAACTCGTGCATCGACGCGGACTCCACCGCCAACGGAAAGAGGTCGCGAAGCCGCGCCTGTAGGTAGCGCGCATTGAGCACCGCGTCCTGCGCCACTGCGCCGATGCCGTCACCGTACGCGGAGATGTACGCATATGCGCGCACCAGCATCCCGAAGTTTCCGTAGTACGAGCGAACCTTGCCGATGCTCCTCCGGCGATCGTCGTCGAGCCGGAAACCGTCGCCGTCAGCCTCCACTGTCGGCGTGGGCAGGAACGGCACCAGGCGTTCGGCCACCCCCACAGGGCCGGCCCCGGGGCCGCCGCCGCCATGCGGCGTTGAGAAGGTCTTGTGAAGATTGAGGTGCACCACATCGAACCCCATGTCACCCGGCCGGGCCATCCCGACCAGTGCATTGAGGTTGGCGCCGTCGTAGTACAGGAGAGCTCCCGCGTCGTGCGCGAGGCGGGCGATCTCGAGGATGTCCTTCTCGAAGACACCGAGGGTGTTGGGGTTGGTCATCATCACCGCCGCGACCCGGTCGTCGAGGCGAGCGGCGAAGTCGGTGACATCGACGGTGCCGTCCGCGTTGCTCTTGACGGTCACCACCTCCAGCCCGCAGGCCGCGGCCGACGCGGGGTTGGTGCCGTGCGCGCTGTCGGGGATGAGGACGCGGGTGCGGTGCGTGTCACCGCGGTCCGCGTGGTACGCCTGGATCATGCGCAGGCCTGTCCATTCGCCATGCGCGCCGGCGGCGGGCTGCAGTGACATCCGCGCCATGCCGGTGATCGAGCTGAGCATCGCCTCGAGGCGCCACATCAGCTCGAGGGCGCCCTGCACGTCGGCGGTGTCCTGGTACGGGTGCAGGTCGGCGAATCCCGCGAGGCCGGCGAGCTGCTCGTCGACGACGGGGTTGTACTTCATGGTGCAGCTGCCCAATGGGTAGGTGCCGTGATGCAGGTGGTGGTTGCGTCGTGCCAGGCGGCCAACGTGACGGGCAAGCACTGGCTCGGGCACTGACGGGACAGGTGCGGGGGTGGTGCGCAGAAAGGCTGCGGGCACCAGTTGGTCCAATGCTGACTCGGGCACGCCCGCGGAGGTGGTGCGCGGCCCACCCGTGTAGTCCTGGCTGAGCTCGAACACCAGCGCCTCGGCGCCGGCCCACCCGGCCTCGACCGCGCTGTCCGGTCGCGTCGGTGCGATCCCCTCGGTGGTCGACGGGAGAGAGCCGTGTCCGTTGGCGCTCACACGGCCACCTCGGTGCGGACCTGCGGGAGCGCGGACGTGTCCAGCGCGGCGAGCGCCGCGACGTATCGATCGATCGCGGCCGGCGAGGTCATCTCCGTGCAGCACACCAGCAGCTCATCGGCGCGTGTGCTGTCAACACGACCGAGCGGAAGTCCAGCGACGATGCCCTGGGCGCGCATCGCGCCAGCGACCGCCGCGGCGTCGGCGGGACAGCGGAGCACGAACTCCCACAGGAACGGCCGCTGCTCGCTGAGTGAGAAACCCTTCACGGTGCTGAGCTTCTCAGCCAGGTGATGGGCGCGCTGAGCGCTCACCGTGGCCACCTCGCGCATCCCACCCGCCCCCATGTGCGCCATGTAGACGGTGGCGGCCAGTGCGATCAGCGCGTGGTTGGTGCAGATGTTGGAGGTGGCGTGCTCGCGACGGATGTGCTGCTCGCGCGTCTGGAGCGTCAGTGTGTAGGCGCGGCGGCCGGCGTGGTCGGTGCTGACGCCCACCAGGCGTCCCGGCATGCGTCGCACCAGCGACTGGCGCACCGCCATGTACCCGACGTGGGGGCCGCCGAAGGAGGCCGGCACACCAAGCGGTTGACCGTCACCGACACAGACGTCGAACCCCATCTCGCCCGGTGGCGCGAGGACCGCGCAGGCCAGGGGGTCTGCGCTGCAGAGCGCCAGCGCGCCCGCGGCGTGTGCCGCGCCGGCCAGGTCGGCGAGGCCTTCGAGCGTGCCGAAGAAGGTGGGCTGCTGGATGAGCAGGCCCGCGTGGCGGTCGTCGAGCACCGCACGCGCGTCGTCGACAGAGGTCACGTCGCCGCGCGGCGCGATCACGTCCACCGACACGGCCCGGCCCGCCGCGAAGGTGTGCAGCACGCGCAGGGTCTCAGGATGCACCGCGCCGCTGACCGCGACGCGACCCCGGCCGGTTGCCTGGACCGCGAGCATCATCGCCTCGGCCGCGGCTGTGGCACCGTCGTACAGGGAGGCGTTGGCGACGTCCAGACCGGTGAGGGCGCAGATCATCGATTGGAACTCGAAGATGGTCTGCAGCGTTCCCTGCGATGCCTCCGCCTGGTACGGCGTGTAGGCGGTGTAGAACTCGGGACGGCCAATGGTGCCGCGCACGATGGCGGGGATGAAACGGCGGTACACCCCGGCGCCGAGGAAGTTGTCCAGGCCGGTCAACGCGTGGTTGCGTGCCGCCAGGCGCTCCACCTCGGCCACGAGGTCCTGCTCGCCAAGCGGGGGCGGCAGGTCGATGGTGGGGTCGCGCAGCGAATCGGGGATGGTCGCGAACAGCTCCGACACGCTGGCCGCGCCGACCACCTCGAGCATTGCCGTCCGATCGGCGTCGCTGTTGGGCAGGTAGGCCATCACCGCAAGTATGCAGAGGGGTCCGGCGCTCCCGTCGTGGCCCCTGCCCCGTTCGGTGCCTTCTCAGCCCATGGTCTGAGAATTCCTTACAGCGGGTAGACTGATGCGGTGGCAACCAAGCGACCGACAGTGAGTATCGACGACGTCATCTCCGCGATCGAGACCGCGCGTGACAAGGTGATGAGCGACGAGACGAAGAGCCTGGTCAAGCTCGGGCTGCCCAAGAACGTGGCCAACAAGATGGTGGCCGAGCGGTACCGGCAGCGCAACGAGGGCGAAGAGGGCGAGGGCGAGGCTCAGGGAGCCTGGCCCGACATGTCCTAGGTCAGCCGGACCTCAGTCCCGGCTCGCCGAGCGGCGGCGGCCACGCACCAGCCAGGCGACGACAATCGCCACCACGACCACCGCGAAGACCAGCGCCACCGTCTGGATCGGCCCTGAGATCTTGTCGTAGTTGGCTCCGATCGCGTAGCCGCCGGCGGCCAGAGCGATGCACCATGGCAGCGCGCCGATGAATGTCAGCAGGGTGAAGCGCAGCAGGTCGACGCGCGCCAGGCCCGCCGGGAACGAGATGTATGTGCGCACCACCGGCAGCACACGGCCCACGAAGACCGCGGTGAGGCCATGGCGTGCGAACCAGCGATCGGCGAGGTCAAGGTGCGATTCGCGGATGCCGAGGAAGCGTCCTGGTCCCAGCAGCACCGGCCGCCCGAATCGCGCGGAGAGCCCATAGGCGACCAATGAGCCGACCACGTTGCCGACGGTGCCGGCGAGGATCGCGCCGGTCAGGCTGATGTGTCCCTGCGCGGCCAGGAAACCCGCGAACGGCATGATCAACTCGCTCGGAAATGGCACCCCGCAACTCTCGGCCGCCATCAGCACGAAGACCAGCAGGATGCCGCCGGTGGTTACCCAGTGCGTGATCAAGTTGCTCACGGCTGGGCATTCTGAGGGGCGGGGCCTCGCGCATGCATCGCGCTCCGCTAGTCTGGCGCGCGATGACCCGGCGCCCGTCGCGACTCGACGCGTGGCCGCGCGCGTTCGACCCTGACGTCGAGCTCGACTGGGGCGACCCGGTGGTCAGCCGCAGGTTGCTGCGCGAGCACCTCGACCAGACGCACGACGGTGCCAGCCGGCGCGTGCGCATCGTGGGCGATCACGTCCGCCGTCTGAAGCACCTGCTTCCGCACCCGCCGGCTGAGATCCTCGATGCCGCATCCGGGCCGGGGCTCTACGCCGTGCGCATGGCCGCCGCTGGGTACCGCGTCACCGCGCTGGACGTCGGGCCCGCAGTGGTCACCCATGCGCGTCGGCTGGCCCGCGAGCAGGGTGTGGCCGACAACGTGGTCGCTCGCGTTGGTGACCTCCGCGCGCTCGACGACGCCGACCGATATGACGCCGCGGTGCTGATCTACCACGTGCTCGAGGCGTTTCCGCGTCGTCAGCAGGTGGATGTTCTCCGGCGGCTGGCCCGCGCAGTCCGCAGCCGTGGGTCGCTGGTCGTGGAGATGAGGCTGCGCCCTGACCAGGTCGAGGGCAGGATCAGCAGCTGGGACGTGGTGAACGGCTCCCTGCTGGCCGAGCGACGTCACCTTCTGCTCGTCGAGAC
>JALZAG010000097.1 GCA_030948445.1 Candidatus Dormiibacterota bacterium | reverse complement strand
ACCGCCCCCGCAGTTGCGGAACAGGAGGCGCCGGAGGTGGCTCCGACACCGAGCCCCGAACAGACACCTGCCGAAGTCCCCACCGAGTCGCCGGCGACCACCCCGGAGGTTCCAGTGCCCGAACCGGCGCAGACGCCACAGGCCCCCCCGGAGCAGGCTCCCCCGTCCGTCCCCGAGGAGGCGCCGGCCGAGGTGCCTGCTGAGCCCACCGTGCCCGACCCCACCGGTCCGGGCGTTCCCGACGAGGTGCCGAGCATCGACACGCCGGACGGCCCGGCGGCGAGCGCGTAGGAATCGCCATCGGGTCGGCCGTCGGCGGTCGGAACCGCTGGCCCATAATCACGCACCGCTCAACGACGCTGGAGGAGACAGGTGGCATACGACGCGTACAGCCCGGAGTGGGCGGAGGCCTTCAAGGCCGAGATCAACAAGTCGCCGGTGTACAAGCAGGCAGCGGCCAACTGGGAGGGCACCGTCGGCCTGGTCGTGCTCGCCGAGCCCGACAAGAACGTGCCTGATGACATGGGCATCTTCCTCGACCTCTGGCACGGTGAGGCACGCGAGGTGCGCATCTGCTCCAGGGAGGAGGCGGACGCGGCCCAGTACGTGATCACCGGGGCGTACTCGCGCTGGAAGAGGGTCGCCAAGGGCGAGATGGACGCAACCAAGGGCATCATGCTCGGCCAGCTGAAACTGCGCGGCGACTTCCCGACCCTGGTGCGCTACACCAAGACCAGCCAGGAGTTGACGGAGTGCACCACCCGCGTCCCGGTCAACTGGCCGGACGAGACCTGACCGGGGCAGGGTCGCCCCGTCTCGCGTAACGGCTCAGGCGTGGGCCGTGCGGCGGCTCGGACGGTGTGGGCCGAGCTGCCACACGATCAGGCCGGCCAGCCCCAAGAGCGCCCACGGCACCAGGCGCCCGGGTGGCGCTGCGCCATCGGCGCCCAGGTCGACCGCGACGGTCAGCGACAAGACCACCCAGCCGGCCAGGACCGCCCTCCCGTGGCGCCCCGGCCAGGCTGCGAGCCCGTCCTTGGCGGCTGCCCACGCCAGCAGCCAGACGAGGACCGGGGCCAGCAGCACCATGTCGTGGCTCAACAGGTGCGGTGAGGCCAGCAGCGACAGAACCGCCGCGGCCGCCAGGCAGGGCTCGAGGGCTCCTCGGTCCCCGGCCAGGCGGCGTCCGAGCAGCAGACACCCAGCGAGCGCTGCGAGGCTGCCGGCGCCGGCGAGCAGCTGGGCAGCTGCGCCGTTGCCAAGCCAGGAACCGGTGAGCCCGGTGAATCCCAGCAGGGACGCGAGCGGCCATCGCTCGGCATCCCGGGCTGCGGCGCCGATGAAACCGCCGAGCCCGCCCGGTCCGACCGCGGCGACCGAGCCGAGCAGGACGATCGCGACGCTGAGCGCCGCCCCAGCGAGCACCCGTCGCTCGCGCCACCCCAGCAGCAGCGCCGCGAGCCCGATTGCGAGGTGTGGCTTGGCGATCGCCGCGGTGGCCGCGAGCACTGCGCCGCCTGCGAAGCCGCGGTCGCGGCGCCACAGGGCGTACGCGCCACCCAACCCCAGGGCGGCGAACCCGTCCCACTGGGCGAGCAGGCCGAGGCTGAGCGTGCCTGTCCCGGCCAGGGCCGCCAGCGCCGCTGCACCTTCCACTCCGCGGTGGCGCACCCAGTCCGGCCACGGTGCCGCCCGCAGTACGACCACCACCGCCGCCACGAGCATCAGCAGCTGGGCTGCCTGCCAGATCCTGTATGCGGCGGTGAGCGGGAGCAGGGTGAGGGGAACCGCCAGGGCCGCCGCCAGTGGCGGGTTGACGAAGGGGAGGTTGCCGCGATGCAAAGGGGCGATCAGCGCGGCGTGCAGGGGCGCCTGCAGCCTCTCGTCGTACATCGCAGCGCCCTGGCCGTCGCGCATCAGGGTCGCCCCCACGTAGCTGGCCGTGAAGTCCGAGGTACCGATGTTGTCGCGGGTGACGCCGCTCCACAGCGCCACGTAAGCAGCGAGGAGGGCGATGGCTGCGGTGGCGACGACGATGGCGGGAAGACGCGGCCGGGACATGGGTCGCGGGGAAGGTAGCATCGAACTGTCCAACGCTCATCGCCTCTGTGCAACGGCTCGGTGAGCGCTGTGCCGCGCCAGCGTTCCATACTCGGGCGCGTGCTGAGCAAGATCGACCACGTGGGGATCGCCGTCCCCGACATCGAGGCTGCCGTCGAGGCGTACATCCGCCTGCTCGGACGGCAGCCGAGCCACCGCCAGGTTGTTGAGTCCGATGGCATCGAAGCGGTGATGTTCGAGCTCGGCGAATCGCGCATCGAGCTGTTGGGGTCGACGGGTCCCGACTCGAAGATCGCCGGTTTCCTCGCCCGGCGCGGCGCGGGCCTGCACCACGTCGCCTACGGGGTGGACGACGTCCAAGCGGCGCTCGACGACTACAGTCGCCTCGGCCTGCGCACCCTGGACAGCTGCCCGCGTCGCGGAGCGGCCGGCCGGCTGGTGGCTTTCCTCCACCCGTCGGCGGCTGTGGGTGTGCTGACCGAGCTGTGCCAACCTGACCCGGACGCGGCCGAGCACGGCGAGTGAGCGACCCCGAGCAGGTCACGACGCTGACGGAGAGCGGGCTGCCGCTTGAGCCCGCGTACGTGGCGGAGGGCACACCGGCGTGGCCGCCGCCGGGCGAGTTCCCCTTCACCCGTGGCGTCCGTGCCGACGGATACCGCAAGCGGCTGTGGACCATGCGCCAGTACGCCGGTTTTGGCAGCGCAGCGCAGACCAACGAGCGCTTCCGTTACCTCCTGGGGGCCGGCCAGACGGGGCTGAGCTGTGCCTTCGACCTGCCCACGCAGATGGGCTACGACAGCGACGACCCCAAAGCTCGTGGCGAGGTTGGCAAGGTGGGTGTGGCCATCGACTCCATCGACGACATGGCGATCCTGATGGACGGCATCCCCCAGGACGAGGTCACCACCTCGATGACCATCAACGCCCCCGCCGCGCTGCTCCTGCTGCTCTACGAGCTCGTCGCCGAGTCCAAGGGGATCGACACCGCCGTGCTCGGCGGCACCATCCAGAACGACATCCTCAAGGAGTACGCCGCGCGCGGGACCTTCATCTTTCCTCCGCGTCCGTCGATGCGCCTGGTCACCGACACCTTTGCGTACTGCGCGCACCGGCTGCCGCGGTGGAACACCATCAGCATCAGCGGCTACCACATCCGCGAGGCTGGCGCTACCGCCCCGCAGGAGATCGCCTTCACGCTCTGCAACGGAATCGCGTACGTGCAGGCCGCCATCGATGCCGGACTCTCGGTCGATGACTTCGCTCCGCGGCTCAGTTTCTTCTTCAACGTCAGCAACGACTTCTTCGAGGAGGTCGCCAAGTTCAGGGCGGCGCGTGCCATCTGGGCGGACGTGATGCGCGAGCGCTTCGGCGCCCGCGACCCGCGCAGCCTGGCGCTCCGCTTCCACGCCCAGACCAGCGGGGCGACGCTCACCGCCCAGCAGCCGATCAACAACGTCGTGCGCGTCGCGATCCAGGCGCTCGCCGCGGTGTGCGGCGGCACCCAGTCGCTGCACACCAACAGTTTCGACGAGGCGCTGGCTCTGCCGTCCGAGCAGGCTGCGGAGATCGCTCTCCGAACGCAGCAGGTGATCGGGTTCGAGTCGGGCGCCGCCGCGGTCGCCGACCCGATGGGCGGCTCGTACCTGGTGGAGCGTTTGACCGCCGACCTTGTGGAAGCGTCGCGCGCTCTGATGGGCCGCGTCGAAGAGCGCGGAGGGGCGGTGGCCGCCATCGAGGAAGGCTTCTACCAGCACGAGATCCAGGACTCGGCGTACCGCCACCAGCAGCTCGTGGAGAGCGGCGAGCGGGTCATCGTCGGGGTCAACCGATTCACGGAGTCCTCGCAGCG
>JALZAG010000093.1 GCA_030948445.1 Candidatus Dormiibacterota bacterium | reverse complement strand
GGCGGTGACCACCTCGAACTGCTGGACCTGGAGGTAGAGGCCGACGATGTGGACCAGGCGGGCGTCGTCGTCCACCAGGAGCACGCGGGGCCGTCCGGCACGTTGGGGAGCCATCGCCCGATTCTGGGCCGCGCTTCCCGCGCCGAACCCGGCTGGTTCCGGGATCGCATGCTCCTGTTGCAGATCCTTGACCGCCCGTGAAACCAGCGCCGCGGGCCAGGCGGGGGGTTCGGGCCGGTTCGGCCGTCGCGGACTGCCCTTCATAATCCTCGCGACGTCCAGCAGGGAGGTGGCAGCGTGGCGACGATCATGCGACCCGAGGTGGCGACCTACCAGCAGTACATCGACGGCGAGTGGACCGGCTCGACTGGCGGCGAGACCTTCGAGGTCAACAACCCCTCGACAGAGGAGGTGGTGGCGCTCGCCCCCGCCGGCGGGCGCGAGGACGCCCGCCTGGCGATCGCCGCGGCGCGCCGATCCTTCGACGCTGGCGATTGGCGCAACAAGACCCAACTGCAGCGCAGCCAGATCATGTTCGAGATCGCCAAGCACCTCGCCGACCGCAGCGGCGACTGGGCGATGCTCGAGTCCCAGACCGCGGGGGCCACCATCCGCAAGGCCGCCGTCGTCGACGTCCCGCTCGCTGTCGAGACCTTCCGGTCGATGGCGGAGCAGGCGCTCCAGATCCCCTGGTACGAGCCCCTGCCGTGGATCGACATCCCCCACGTCAGCTGGAACTTCGTGCAGCGCGAGGCGATCGGGGTGTGCACCGGGATCATCCCGTTCAACTTCCCTCTGATGCTCGCCATGTGGAAGCTGGCACCGGCGCTGGCGATGGGCAACAGCATCGTGCTCAAGCCGTCTCCGTTCACTCCGCTCACCCTGCTCGAGGTGGCTCGCGCCATCGACGAAACAGGCCTCCTCCCGCGCGGCGTCCTCAACGTCGTCACCGGCCCGGGCAACGAGCTCGGCGAGGAGCTCGTCGTCAACGAGGACGTCGACAAGGTGGCGTTCACCGGTTCGACCGCGGTGGGCCGGCGCATCCTCGAGATGGCCGCCCCCACCGTCAAGAAGGTGACCCTCGAGCTGGGCGGCAAGTCGGCCAACATCGTCTGCGCCGACGCCGACCTCGACATCGCCGTCGACGGCACCCTCTTCGGCACCTTCTTCCACCAGGGACAGGCCTGCGAGTCCGGGCACCGGCTCTACGTCCATGACGACGTCTACGACGCCTTCATGGAGAGGCTGGTGGCGACCGCCCGCGACCTGCGCGTCGGCGACGCCACCGACTTCGACACCCAGGTCGGCCCGGTGATCTCGCGCCGCCAGTACGAGAACGTGCTGGCCGCGATCGACCGGGCTCAGCAGGAGGGAGCCACGGTGCTGTGCGGCGGCGGCCGCGCCACCGCTGTCGGCGACAAGGGGTACTTCATCCAGCCGACCGTCCTCGCCGACGTCGGTCCCGACACCAACGTCGCCACCGAGGAGATCTTCGGGCCGGTGCTGGCAGTGCAGCGCTGGAGCGACCCCGGCGACGTCATCCGCCGGGCCAACAAGTCGATCTATGGACTCGCCGGGGGGATCTGGTCGCGCGACACCCGCGGCGCCATCGAGATGGCCAAGCAGCTCCGCACCGGCACCGTCTGGATCAACGACTGGCACCTGCTCAACCCGCTGGCGCCCTTTGGCGGCTACCGCCAGAGCGGCACCGGGCGCGAGCTTGGGTCCTATGGCCTGCGCGAGTACACCGAGGTCAAGCACATCCACGTCGACCAGAACGTGCCGCGCCGCGAGCGCTACTTCTACGACGTGCTGCTGGGCTGACCGGCCGTCCCTGACAGCCCCGCGCGGAGTCCCGGAGGAGGACGAAAGCTGCCAGCCATCCAGCCTCATCTACAGGAGATGCTGAGCAACCACCAGCCCATCGTTGTCGCCAACCGGGCCCCGCTCGAGCTGGTGCCCGCGGACGTGTATCGCGACACACCGGAGCGGCTCGTCAAGGGAGGTGGCGGGCTGGTCACTGCGCTGAGCTCACTGGCCGCGTCGACGCACGCGCTGTGGGTCGCGGTTGCCCGCGATGAGTCGGACCGCGCGCTGGCGGCGCGGGGCGACCCGGCGGAGCTGGTCACCGACGATGGCACCTCGTACCGGGTCTCCTTCGTCGAACCCGACGCGGACGCGTACGACCTCTATTACAGCACGGTCAGCAACCCACTGCTGTGGTTCATCCAGCACTACCTGTGGGACCTGGCCCGCGAGCCGATCGTCGACACCGCCACCCTGTACGCTTGGCGCGAGGGCTACCTGCGGGTCAACCAGATGGTCGCGGACCGCGTCGTCGCCCAGGCCCGCGTCGCCACCAAGCCGCCGCTCATCTTCGTGCAGGACTACCAGCTGTACTGCGTGCCCGGCATGGTGCGCGCCGCGCTCCCCGACGTGCGCATCCAGCACTTCGTGCACATCCCGTGGCCCACCCCGCAGTACTGGACGATCCTGCCCAAGCGAGTGCGTGACGCGATTCTCCAGGGTCTGCTCGGCGCCGACATCCTCGGCTTCCAGACCCGCCGGGACGTCCGCAACTTCCTGCTCACGTGCGAGGAGAACCTCGGCCTGACAGTCGACTTCCGCGCGCGCACCGTCTTCTTCGACGGCCGCTCGGTGGAGGTGCGCAACTACCCGATCAGCGTCGACGTCGATGGCCTCCTCGCCCAGGCCGACAGCGAGGAGGTCGTCGCCGAGGAAACGCGGTTGCTCTCGTGGCGTCCCGAGAAGCTCATCCTCCGAGTGGACCGCACCGACCTCAGCAAGAACATCGTGCGCGGGTTCCTCGCCTACGAGCGCATGCTCGAGGACCACCACGAGCTACACGGCACAGTCCAGTTCTGGGCATACCTCCAACCGAGCCGCCAGGACATCGATGACTACCGCGCCTACCTCGGCAGTGTGCTCAGCGTCGCGGCGCGGGTCAACCGCAAGTTCAGCCGCGGTGGCTGGACGCCGATCCGCGTGGAGGTGGACGACGTCATGGCTCGTGCCCTGGCCGGGTACCGCCAGTTCGACGTCCTCCTCGTCAATCCCATCTACGACGGGATGAACCTGGTCGCCAAGGAGGGGGTGATCTGCAACCGACGCGAGGGCGTGCTCGTGCTCAGCGAGAACGCGGGGTCACACGAGGAGCTGGGCGACTTCGCGCTGAGCGTCAACCCGTTCGACATCGACGAGACCGCAGAGGCGCTCTTCCTGGGCCTGACCATGGACACTCCCCAGAAGCTCGCCAGGGCAGACCGAATCCGCGAGACGGTGCGCGCCGCCGACATCAACCGCTGGATCACCCTCCAGCTCCAGGATCTACGTGACTTAATCGCGTAGGAAGTGCGAGCGAAGCGAGCCGGCGCGGAGTCGCGCCGAGTGGGGAGTGAGGCCGTCCGGCTCTGCCGGGTGGCCGAGAGGGGCGCATCGCCCCTCTATAAAAAGAACGGGGTCCCCGCGCGGCCTGCCGCGTGGGGCCTAATGCCCGAGGGTGCTGAAGCCGACGATGAAGAGCCAGCTCAGCAGCGCACCGGCGCCCACCCAGAGGAAGGTGAGGCCTCGCTCGCCGAGGCGGCGCCGGGCGCTGCGTCGGCGCAGGTAACGCTCGCGAACCCGCAGCGACGCCTGCCCGCTCGGCGGCGCGGCCGGCGAATGGGGCTTGCGGAGCGTGCTGATCTCGGGCATGGTCTGGTGCGTGGTACGCCGAACCCCGCCCGACGGTTACGGCGGCCGCTGAGCCCGGTGGTTGAGGGGCCTCAGGGGACGCGGGTCGCGCTCGACAAGCCGATCTACACGATCAGCGTGGCGGCGGAGATCCTCGCCACCCACCCGCGCACCCTGATGATGTACGAGCACCTGGAGCTGGTGGTCCCCCAGCGCACCGCCACCAACCGCCGTCGCTACTCGCAGCGCGACGTGCTCACCCTCCAGGCCATCCAGCGGCTCACCCGCCAGCACGGCCTCAATCTCAACGGGGCCCGCTACGTCATTCAGCTGCTCCGGCTCCTCGCCGAGCACCAGATCGCCCGCCCGGAGCAACTCGAGGACGTGGACGTCACTCACACACGCCTCTGACAGCAAAGGCAGCCATCCCGCTGTCATAAAATGGGTGTGTTGGTGGGGGGCGGAACCTCACCGTATACTTGTCTGGAGAGAGGCCATCGCCGCTCGCCAGAATCGGAGGTCGAGGTGAGCGTGGACGACGAGCAGGTCATCGACGTGCTCTTGATCGAGGACGACCAGGAGACCCTCGAGATGTACAAGCTGAAGCTCGAGAAGGACGGCTACCGCGTCCACGTCGCGAACGACGGTGAGGAGGGTGTCCGGCGGGCCACTGAACTCATCCCGGACATCATCTTCCTCGACATCCGGCTCCCCAAGAAGGACGGATTCACCGTGCTCGAGGAGCTGCGCGGGCAGGAGTCCACCTCCGACATCCCTGTGATCATCCTCAGCAACTACGGCGAGAAGGAGCTGGTGGACCGCGGGCTCAAGCTGGGCGCGATGGAGTTCCTCGTCAAGGCCCAGACCTCGCCCATCGTCCTCTCCGAGGGAATCGACGAGTGGCTGAAGGAGTAAGCCGTCAGCAGCGTCCCGCTGCACCGGCGGGCCAGCCGGGGATGGACAAGCCCATCTACACCATCAGCGTCGCGTCCGAGATCCTCGAGACCCACCCCCGCACCCTGATGATGTACGAGAACATGGCCCTGGTCGTGCCCCAGCGCACCGCCACCAACCGGCGGCGCTACTCACAGCGCGACATCCTCAAGCTGCAGACCATTCAGAATCTCACCCGCAACCACGGCGTCAACCTCACTGGAGTCCGCTACGTGCTCACCCTGATGAAGCTGCTCCATGAGCACGATGTCCAACCGCCCGACGGGCTGCGCGACATCGATGTCTCGCAACTCGAAGCCTGATCGTGGCAGCAGGGACCGAGCGCGACCAGAGCATCGCTGGGATCGCTCGTGAGGTCGCCGATGACGCTGTGCGCCTTGCCCGGGCTGAGATCGAGCTGGCCAAGGCGGAGGCCATCGTCGCTGTCAAGAAGATCGCGGTTTCGGTCGGGCTCTTTGCGGGTGCCGCGGTGTTTGCGCTGTTCATGACCATCTCGGCGCTGGGGGCGGTGCCCACCGCGCTGGCAGGCCACGTCTTCTCCGGCTGGACGTGGTGGCTGCTGATGGCAGCCCTGTTCCTGATCCTCGCGGCGTTACTAGCCGTGTTCGGTCTCCGTTCCCTGAAGCGAGGCATCGGTACGGGCAAGCAAATGGTCGGCGAGGTCAAGGAGGACGTGGCGTGGCTCAAGCGATTGACCAAGCGGAACGCGAAAGAGAGCTGACCAAGCAGTCCCTGGCCGGCAACATCGACCGCCTCGAGGCACGCGTTCGCGCCGAGCTCGATTGGAAGGCCAGGCTGCGCCGCGACGGCGTGCGCTACGCGATCATCGGCGGCGTTGTGGTTACCGCGGTCGTCGGTGCGATCGTGCTGCGGCGCACCTTGAAGCGTGACCCGGCCCCGCCCGCGGCTCAGCCAACCTCCCTTGAGGAGATGGCCATCGAGCTGGCGGCGATTCGCAAGAAGCTCGATTCCGCGAAGCTCGAGGACGGTGGCCCTGCCTGGCAGAAGCTGGCCGTTCGTGGGGTGTCGGCCGCCGCCGCCGCCGGTGGGACATTCGCTGCTCGACGGTTCATGGCACGCGCCGGCGCTCCGGCGGACGAGCTGCCGGCAACGGCCTGAGAGGCTCATGGCAGGTCTGCGCCGCTCGCGGGCGCGGTTGTCCCGCAACAGCGCCGGACCGCCCGGAGCCGGCTCGTCCACCTCACGCTGGCGGCTGACCCGCCGCTGGAAGCGCGTCCTGGCAGTGGGCGGTGGGTTCTTCGCGTTGTGCGTGGCGCTGGTCGCCGGGCTCGTGGTATACGCGTCGCTGACCCTGCCGGACATCAACACCATCGGCAAGAAGACCGGGACGATCAAGATCGTCGACACACACGGCGTCCTCCTCGCCCAGGTCGGCCACGACGCGGTGAGCCGGCATGACGTCACCATCGATCAGATCGCGCCTCTCCTCCAGCAGGCAACCGTCGCTGCCGAGGATCGCAACTTCTACAACGAGGGGGCGCTGAACCCGGCGCGCGTGCTCAAGGCGCTGGTCGATGACATCATCCTGCGCCGTCCTGCCGAGGGTGCGAGCACGATCACGCAGCAGCTCGCCAAGCAGGCCTTCTTCGGAACCGATGCATCGAAGTCACCGCTGCGCAAGGTGCGTGAGGCGCTGCTCGCCAACCAGCTCGACAGCAAGTACACCAAGCAGCAGATCCTCGACCAGTACTTGAACATCACCTACTACGGTGAGAACGCGTACGGGATCGAGAACGCCTCAATGCGCTACTTCGGCAAGCACGCCAAGGATCTCACCCTGATGGAGGCGTCGATGCTCGCCGGGCTTCCCGAGGCGCCGTCGTACAACGACCCCTACAACAACCCCGACGCTGCATACGCACGCATGCACTATGTACTCGGCAGCCTGGTGGCCGTGGGTGACATCAAGCAGGCCGACGCAGATGCGGTCGATCCACTGGTTGGTGGCGGCAACGCCAGTGCGGCGCAGCAGGCGGCCCAGCAGCAGAACCAGCAGAACCTGCACACCGAGTTGCAGAATGGCAAACCAAACACGGTGGGCCCGGCGCCTCATTTCGTGCAGTACATCCAGGATCAGTTGCAGCAGATCTTTGGACAGACGGACCCGCAGTACCTCCAGGGCGATTTGGTGGTGACCACCACCCTGGATACCACCATCCAGAACAACGCCAGCGCGGCGGTCTCCGCCGGTGTGGCCAAACTTGCCTCGAGCGACGCCAACAACGGCGCCCTGCTGATGATCGATGCTCACAGCGGGGCCATCCGGGCGATGGTGGGCTCGGCCGATTTCACCAAGGACGCGATCGCCGGCCAGTACAACATCGTCACCGCGTCGCGCCGCCCCGGGTCGTCGTTCAAGCCGTATGTGTACGAAGCGGGTTTCAAGAACGGCGCCATCAAACCGGACACCATCCTGCAGGACACTCGCGCACAGTCTCAGAAGTACGGCGGCGTGACCGACTTCGACAGCCGGTTCCTCGGCCCGATCACCGCGGCACGCGCCCTGGTCCTCTCGCGCAACGTGGCCACTGAGCAGGCAGCGGACAAGGCGGGAATTCAGAACGTCATCGACCTTGCCTACGGCATGGGCATCTCTCGCAGTCTCACCCCGCAGGCGCCCAACCTGAGCACGTCGATCGGTACCTCGGCGGTGCGCATGATCGACCACGCCTCGGCGTACGCTGCGTTCGCCAACGGAGGCCACAAGGTGGTAGCCAACGGCATCGAGAAGATCACCGATGGCAGCGGCAACGTCCTGCGCGACTACACGGTGACGCCCAACCTCGGTGACGTGTTGACGCCATCCCAAGCGTGGACGATCACCTCGATACTTCGTGGGTACGCCAAGCAATGGAACCTGCACTTCAAGTACGACACCGCGGGCAAGTCCGGCACCACGGACAACTTCATCGACGCGTGGTACATGACGTACACGCCCGACTGGGTGGTGGCCACGTGGGTGGGGCACACCAGCGGAACCAACTCCGCCGAACAGGGGATGAAGCAGGTCTTCGGCACCGCAACCGGAGCCGCAATCGCAGTCCCGTTCGTCAACACTTTGTCCAGGCCGAGCGCGTTCAAACCGGTGTCGGGAGCGCTCGGCGACTGCTTCCCGAGCGACAGCGGCCTGGCCAGCCCCTCCTCCGCCTGCCCCAGTGCCTCGGCGAGCCCCAGTTCAAGCGCGAGCCCCAGCTCCACGGCGACTGACACGCCCACGCCGGCGATCACCCTGCCGCCGGTGACCGCGACGCCGGCACCGACACCAACGCCAACGTCCGCGCCGTCACCGTCGGCCGGTGCGTCGCCTGCGGCCGCGCCCGGTGCGGCACGGAGGGGCGAGCTCGCCGTCGCGGAGCGCCGCCGCGGACCCTAACCCGGCCAGCTGCGGGTCAGCGACCTTCGAGCAGCTCGCGGAACCCGCCCTGGTGGGCGGAGAGGAGATCGCGCAGGTCGAGCAACTCGTCCGAACTGATCGGATCCGGCACCGGCGGGATTCCCTCACTGATGGTGGCCACCTTCTGGCCCTCATCCTCGATCGGCTCTCCGTCCGTCTGGAAGATGATCTGGAGCAGGTTCTCGTCGTTGCAGGAGGCACACGTCACACGCACGAGTGCGCGGTTGCCCTGCTGGGTGATGACCTTGATCCCGCAGTCGGACATGTTGGTGTTGCACACCGCGCAGCGGTAGCGCTTGGCCTGGGAGCGGAGCAGTTCAGGAAGGTCCATCGAGTTCAGTATAAACCCGGGTCCCGAACCCCAAACCCTCCTCGAAGCGCCCGGAGGCGCCGCAATCGGCGCGTTTCTGGCAGCATGCCGGGGGAGCCTCGCTAGACTGGCCCCCGCCGCTGGGGAGTGGCCAAGTGGTAAGGCAGCTGATTCTGGATCAGCCAATCAGAGGTTCGAATCCTCTCTCCCCAGCCAATCTCCGGTCGCTGCGCTCCCTGCGATTGGCCGGGGGCCCTCTGTGTTTTTACAGGAGGGCGATGCGCCCTCCTCGACGACCCGGCAGAGCCGTGCGGTCTCACCTCCCACTCGGCGCGATGAATCGCGCCGGCTCGCCATGCGGCGAGCTGGGGGAGAGGATTCTCACGCTCTGATCGGCTGATCCAGTGTCAGTGATGGGCCGAGGTTGAGTCCTCTCCTCAGCGAACCGAGAGCACGCCCCCAGCTCGGGTACCCTCCAGCTGGGTCCTGAGTGGCGATGTAAAGCCTGCCGACTGGTCGCCAGAACTTCGCCCGCGCAAGGTGCTTCCGGGAGAGGACTTGGTTCGTCTCTGTCAGGCGGCGAGCAGGAGCGGGAACGCCGGCGCACTGGCTGCCCTCACCGAGGTCGGGTCGTGCCGAAGATCGAGGCAGCCTCGGGCGTGTCACCTTGGTCCTGGAGCGCACCTCCTGAATTGCCTCCCTAACGTCGACGATGGGTGAAATTCGGGGGCCGTTGGCGACTACGGGCTGCTTGAACGGAGGCTCAACCGTTGTGAGGTAGCCGCAAGCGCGGGCGCTCGGCGCACGGTACGCTGGGGCGGTGAGCAGATTGCAGATCATCGGTGGCTGCCGCGCGCTCTTCGCGGGCCTGACGTTGGTCGCTATCGCCACACAGATGGTTGACCTCGCCGGCAAGGGCATCCTCAGCCCGGTCAACTACTTCAGCTACTTCACCATCGACAGCAACTTGATCGCCGTCGCGGTGCTGTTCGCGGGCGCAATGACGACGAGAAGTGGCGCCGGCTCCCGACGCCTGGATGTCGTCCGAGGAGGTGTCGTCGTCTACATGAGCATCACCGGCATCGTCTTCACTCTGTTGCTCTCCAACACGGACGTCGACACGGCGATTCCCTGGGTCAACACTGTGGTCCACGAGCTAATGCCCCTGGTGATCCTCGCCGACTGGCTGCTGGTCCCGCCGACGGCACGTCTGAGCATGGGGCAGGGGGTGTTCTGGCTAAGTTTTCCGCTGATGTGGATCGTCTACACCCTCATTCGAGGGGCCATCGTCAATCACTATCCATATCCGTTTCTGAACCCTGCGAACGGAGGCTATGCGAGCGTCTCGGCCTACTGCGTCGGCATCCTGGTTGCAATGCTGATCGTCTGCCTTCTCACTGTCATCTTGGGGAATGCTGCCGCCGGTCGGGGTCGTCGCGCCGAGCCGGCTTAGGGCCGAACGCCGCGCCGGCCTCTAACCCCGCTGCGGCGCACCCGTGAGACGGCCGCCGACAGGTTGGGCAGGACGAAGTTTCGGAACTGCCTGGCCGGGGTTCAGGGCGACGCTTCTAGGCCACCCGAGCCTGCTTTTTGTTTTTTTCAAGCCGTCGCCCCTCGCGGTTGCCACAAAAAAAAAGATCAGCCGATAAGTGACGACGCTACGCTCGCCCTCCCACCCTCGGCGCTACAGCGCTCAGGCCCGGATTCGAGGTTCGAATCCTCTCTTCCCAGCCAATCTCCGGTCGCTTCGCTCCCTCCGATTGGCCGGGGGCCCCTGTGTTGTTACAGAGGGGCGATGCGCCCCTCTCGCCGCGTCGGCGGAGCGGCGCCAGGCGAGCTGCGCCCCGTGGCGGGTCGCTTCGAGGTGAGCGAACAAGGCAGCGCGTCTCCGCGTCCGTCTCCGCCCGCATGGCCTCCACCAATAAACCGCGATCCCGATATATCCAGCCGAGGTGTTATCGCCAGAAATCGGTGAGCTGCTCGGCAAGGGTTCTGCCTTGGGCGTACCCAGCCTGAGCAGCTGGCGGACGCAGCGACAGATCCATCGCATTGGCACCGAACATGTGCTCAGAGTCGCTCGCCGGGAAGATCGTTTCGACTCTGCTGCCGCCTGCGCGTAGCTCCTCGACCTGGGCTGCAAGGTGCATGCCCCACTCCAACGGAACCCGTGTCCTGCCGCCGAATGGCGAGAGCACCAGCACCCGCTCACATCCCGCTGCGAGATCGGCATTTTCGTTGCGGCGGTAGCCGCCGTCGAGATACTGGTGGTCTCCGATTCGATAGGCGAAGCCGCTGGCGCAACTGGCGGCGATGGCGTCCACCAGGGCCACTCCCTTCTGGCGGTCGAACACGACCGGTTCACCGGTATGGGCATCAACGGCCGTGACGAGCACCGTCCGTTCGGGCCAGTTCTGATTGGGCAGCCGCGAGGCGACCGTGGCGCGCCACCGCGTTTGCACGGAGTCGTCCGACGTCGCCTCGAGCTCGAGTGCCGCCGCGCCCAGTCTGCGGCGCATGTCCGCGGCATCCACAGCGGCGGCGATGATTTTGGCCGTCCTCTCCATGTTGTCCGCGGCAGCCCAGGTCGGGGTGCGTCCATCACCGGCGGATACGACAGGTCCCGGCCGTTGCTGGGGCATAGCGGCAAGGGTTGCGGCAAACAGTTCGGCCGGCATCGCGCCGGTTATCTGGGCCGCGGTCGTCGACCCGGTCGACGTTCCGATGACCAGATCAGCATCGGTGACATCCAACCCGGCCTCGGATAGGCCGGCAGTGACGCCGATCAGCCACGCGTTGCCCGTTGATCCGCCGCCACCGAGGACCAATGCTCGCTTTGTGGCGTGAGTTGAAGATGGTGTTGTTCTCATAGGAGTTGCAATCTCGGACCTTAGCGGTGTGCGCGAGGTCAGTTGGCGACGTAGAGTGCCTGCCGGCGGTACTGTGGGTTCTCGATGACGTCCAGCAGTGCCTCGGCTAGGTCGGGGCATGTGATCGCTCGCCCCTTTGGCAGCGGTCTGCTGCCCAGGCGATAGGCGCCGGTCGGGTCCTTCTGCACGAGCCGGGGTGGACGGAGGACGATCCAGTCCGCGGCGCTGTCATGCAGGATGGTCTCCATGCGACGCATGTCGCGGTAGGTGGCACCGAACAGGCGGTCTAACACGGGCATCAGGATCCATCGCTCCAGCGCCGCCTGCTCGCCACGTGGGCCCACCGGTGCGGCGGAGACGACGGCCAGCTTGGCTCCGCCGCTCGCATGTAGCGCGTCGAGCGTGTTGGCGATGCCACGCGAATACAGCTCCGTTGGCGCGCGGCCCGTTCCCACCCCGAGCGTCGAGATCACCGCTTCGCAGCCAGCTAGCGCCTCGCGAACGCGCTCGGCGTCGAGAACGTCGGCCGGGATCGGCGTGAGGTTGGGCTCCCCCGTGCTGATCAGGTCGACGTTGCGGGCCACCCCGCGGATCTCGTGGCCGCGTTCCAACCCCTGCTTGACGACATGCGCGCCGGTACGGCCGGACGCGCCCAAGACGGCGATTTTCATGCTGCCTCCCTACGGGGGTAGTCGACGAACAATATCTGTCACTATAAGTGACAATCAGCGGCGAGTGCATAATGGCGCTCATGGCTTCCCCGACCCGGTACGCCAGCTCCTTGGCGTTCCTGCTCTCCCAGGTCGGGGCTGAGTCCGCGAGCCTGTTTGCCCAGTCGCTAGCGAATCTCGGCGTCTCCCCGCGCGCGTTCGGGGTGTTGAGCAACCTCGCCGCCGCCGAGGGCCAGACCCAGCAACAGCTCGCCGACGCGCTCCGCATGCACCGCAACAACATGGTCGATCTGGTCGACGAGATGGAGACTGCAGGCTGGATTCGACGGCAGCGCAGCGATGTAGACCGGCGCGCATTCGCGTTGCGGCTCACCCCGGCCGGCCGGGCCATCGTCGAGCGGGTCAACCGGCAGGTGCCGCTCATTGACCGGCAGCTCGCCACTCACCTCACACCCGTGCAACGATCAGCGCTCCTCGAAATGCTGCAGCGCGTTGCCGACGGCCTCGGTCTCGGTCCCGGGATTCACCCACACTTGCGCAGAACCTCCCGGTCAGCGAACGCCCGAGGTCACCAGCGCAGCCGTGAGGGCGACAAGCGCGCGTAGACGCGATCTTCTTCCCAATGGGAAACGCCGGCGGAG
>JALZAG010000240.1 GCA_030948445.1 Candidatus Dormiibacterota bacterium | reverse complement strand
CCCTTGCAGACCTCGCACGGCACGTAGATGTCGGGGAGGAAGTGCATCTCGATCTTGATCATCCCGTCGCCTGCGCACGCCTCGCAGCGGCCACCCACGACGTTGAAGGAGAAGCGGCCCGGCTTGTACCCGCGGACGCGTGCCTCGGGGAGCTTGGCGAACAGGTCCCGTATGTCGGTGAAGACTCCGACATACGTTGCGGGGTTGCTCCGCGGGGTGCGCCCGATCGGCGACTGGTCGACCTCGATGACCTTGTCGACCAGCGCCAGCCCCTCCACTACCCCGTGACGGCCTGGCCGCTGCTTGGCGCGGTACAGGTACTGAGCAAGGCGGCGGTAGAGGATGTCGTTGATGAGGGTGCTCTTGCCGCTGCCGCTCACACCCGTGACGCAGATGAACGTTCCCATCGGGAGGCTGACGTCGATCCCCTTGAGGTTGTTCTCGGTGGCGTTGCGCACCACTAGCTCCTTGCCGTTGCCGCGACGTCGGATCAATGGGACCGGCACCGAGCGCTGGCCGTTGAGGAACTGCGCGGTGATGCTCTCCGGTGTCGCGAGTACCTCGTCGATGGTGCCCGCCGCCACCACATGACCGCCGTGCTCGCCGGCACCGGGACCGACATCCACAACGTAGTCAGCCGCGCGAATGGTGTCCTCGTCGTGTTCTACGACGATGAGTGTGTTGCCGATGTCGCGCAGCCTCTCGAGGGTGCGGATCAGCTTGTGATTGTCGCGCTGGTGCAGCCCGATCGACGGCTCGTCGAGGATGTAGAGCACACCCATCAGGCGGCTGCCGATCTGTGTGGCCAGGCGGATGCGCTGTGCCTCTCCGCCACTGAGGGTGTTCGCGCCGCGGTCGAGAGTCAGGTAATCGAGGCCGACGTCGTGCAGGAAGCCGAGCCGCTCGCGGATCTCCTTGAGTACCTGGCGCGCGATCAGCGTCTCGCGCTCGCTGAGCTGCAGACGCTCGATGCGGCCGAGCGCTGCGATGACGCTGTGCGCGCAGAGATCCATGATGTTCATGCCATCGACGGTCACGGCGAGGTACTCGGGCTTCAGCCGGCCGCCATTGCACGCAGGACATGGCTTCTGCATCATCAGCCGCTCGATCTCCTGCTTGACCCAGTCGGACTCGGTCTCGCGATACCTGCGCTCGAGGTTGTTGACCACGCCCTCGAACCCGGCGTCGTAGCTGCGCGAATACCCGCTGTGACTCACGTACCGGATGCGCACCGTCTCGTCCTTGGGAAGCCCGTAGAGGATGAGGCGCTGCTCCTTGACTGAGAGGTCCTTCCACGGCGTGCTCAGCGATACCTTGAACTTCCGGGCGACGGTCTCGAGCACGTCCATCAGCCAGGACATCGATGGACCGCGTGTCCATCCCGACAGAGCGCCTTCGTTGATGCTCAGTGAGGCGTCGGGGACGACCGCATCGGGGTCGACCTCCATACGCATGCCAAGTCCGGTGCAGACCGGGCAGGCTCCGTGTGGGCTGTTGAACGAGAAGTTGCGCGGCGCCGGCTCCTCCATCGAGATGCCGCAGTACACACATGCGAAATCCTTGCTGAACAACATCTCACCAATCGAGGCACCGTCATCCACGGGGATCAGCAGGATGAGGCCGTCGCTGAGCTTGGCAGCCTGCTCGAGGGAGTCGTGCAGGCGGCTGCGCAACTCGGAGTTGACCACCACGCGGTCGACGACGATCTCGATGTCGTGCTTGAACTTCTTGTCGAGAGTGATCTTCTCGCTGAGGTCGCGCAGCTCACCGTCGACGCGGGCGCGCACGAACCCGCTGCGCTTGGCCTCGGCGAACACCTCGCGGTGCTCACCCTTGCGGCTCTGCACCATGGGTGCAGTCACCATCAGGCGGCTGCCCTCGGGGAGCGCCAGGACCTGGTCGGTGATCTGCTCGATGGACTGCTTGCTGATCTCGCGGCCGCAGTTGGGGCAGTGGGGGTGGCCGATGCGCGCATAGAGCAGGCGCAGGTAGTCGTAGATCTCCGTGACCGTCCCAACCGTCGACCTGGGGTTCTTGCTGGTGCCCTTCTGGTCGATGGAGATGGCCGGGCTGAGACCGTCGATGTGGTCGACGTCAGGCTTTTCCATCTGGCCGAGGAACTGGCGTGCGTACGCGCTGAGCGACTCGACGTACCGGCGCTGCCCCTCGGCGTAGATGGTGTCGAATGCGAGGCTGGACTTGCCACTCCCCGACAGCCCGGTGATCACGATGAGCCGGTCTCGGGGGAGGGTGAGGTCGATGCCCTTGAGGTTGTGCTCGCGAGCTCCGCGGATGTCGATGGTGTCGTGGGGCATGGACCCCTAAGCGTACCCGCACATGCGTTCCCGTCGCCCGCGCCCATGACGGGCTCGGCGGTCCGCCGTACCGCGGGGTGTCGAACCCGCCGGTGGTGGGCACAATGGCGGGCAGGAGGACCTCATGTTCAGCTTTCTCAGTTCCCACAAGACGAAGCCCGTCACCGCCGCCGAGGCACTTCCCGGCCGCTCCGACCCGATGCCCGTCACCGCGACCCACCGGGTCAACGGCAGGTCCATGGGCCGCCCGTATCCAGAGGGTGTCGAGACCGCAATCTTCGGCATGGGCTGCTTCTGGGGCGCAGAGCGTCTCTTCTGGCAGCTCGACGGGGTCTGGGTGACGGCGGTGGGCTATGCGGGCGGGTACACACCCAACCCGACATATGAAGAGGTGTGCTCTGCCAGGACCGGCCACGCCGAGGTCGTGCTGGTGGTATACGACCCAGCGGTGGTGACCTACGAGAAGCTGCTGAGCGTGTTCTGGGAGGAGCACGATCCGACCCAGGGCATGCGTCAGGGAAACGACGTGGGCACGCAGTACCGCAGCCTCATCGGCACCACGAATGCGGCACAGGCTGCGACCGTGGAGCGCTCCCGCGCGATGTACCAGCAGCGCCTCACCGCAGCCGGCAAGGGCGAGATCTCCACTGAGGTGGCCGAATCACCCACGTTCTACTTCGCAGAGCCGTACCACCAGCAGTACCTCGACGCCAACCCTGGCGGGTACTGCGGCCTGCAGGGAACCGGCGTGAGCTGTCCCATCGGGACCGGTGTCGGAGCTAGCTCCGCGCCGCCCGCGCCAGGCTGAACAACCGCGCGGAGACGGGGCGGACGGTCAGCTCCCACGTTCCGGCGTAGTGCTCGCGCTGGGCGCCGAAGCCCCGTTTGAAGTCGGTGATTCCGGCCCAGGGATGGTCGGGCCCGGCGTCGACCGGCGCCGCACCCCAGAAATCGAAACGCTGTCGACCCTCACGGCGTGCGTCGATGATTGCCTGCCACACCAGCGGCGGCGCGGGCATGAGCTTGCGTGACTCGATGTTGGTCGCACCGAAGGCGTAATAGCGCGTCGGTCCGAAATCGAAGACCAGCGCAGCCGCCGTGTCGATGTCGCCCGCGGTGGCGAAGTACAGTGACGCGTCTCCAGGGCCGAGCAGCTCCTGCGCGATGGCGTCGAAGTACCCGTCCTCGTAGGAGAAGAAGTCGTTGCGCTGCTCCACCTGTCGGAGGAGCCGGACGAAGTCGGGCATGCGCGCCGGGTCGCTGGTGCGCACCACGCGCAGGCCACGCTTCTCAGCGGTGTTGATCCGCGACCTATGGCCGCTGTTGAGTCCGCGCCGCAGCGTCTCTTCATCAACGTCGATGCGCAACACCAGTGTATGTTCGTACTGCCGCGATTTCACCCGTTTGGCGCCAACTGCGACGACATCAGCGGCATCCACCAAACCGGGCTCGAACCGCACGAATGCGCACCCAAGACGACGTGCGCGTGCGCGCGCCGATGCCAGTGCGGGCCCGAGGGCGTGGCCGCCCCGAAGCGATGGTCCGAATGGCAGATACAGGTACCTGAAAGGACCGGCGCGCCGGACCACGCCGAGCCAGCACCAGTCGCGATGCGCTCCCACCACGACGCGATTGCCGAGCCGCTCCTGGACGCGCGCCCATCTGCTGCTCTGCAGGAAGTGACCGCCCAGCGCGATGACGCCCTCGTCCCAGCCCTCGGGTATCCACGCCGTGGTCACGGCGCGCAGGGTAGCCGATGCGCCGCGGCAAGACTGAAGAAGGAACCGATGTGATGCCTGACGGCTATTCGGCAGGCGGCGAGCCGGCTGCAGCCGCCTCAGCCTTCTCCGGCTTCTCCTTGCGGTCGCGCTTCTCCTTGATCTTCGGCATGAGGTTCATCTTGACCTCGCCGTCGGTGAGGTCGACGATGACGGTGTCACCAGGACCATGCTTGAGGCGCAGGAGTTCCTCTGACAGCGGGTCCTCAATAACCCGCTGGATCACGCGACGCAGCGGGCGAGCGCCGTACACCTTGTCGAAACCCTCTTCGACAATCTTGTCCTTGGCAGCGTCGGTAACGTTGAAGTTGAGCTCCTGGGCGGCAAGGTGCACAGCAACCTTGGCGAGCATGAGGTCGACGATGTTGCGCATCTGCGGCTGATCGAGGCGATGGAACACCACCACAGCGTCGACGCGGTTGAGGAACTCCGGGCGGAACGCCCGCTTCAGCTCCTCCATGATCT
>JALZAG010000057.1 GCA_030948445.1 Candidatus Dormiibacterota bacterium | reverse complement strand
AGCTGGACGGTGTGCTGCTCCCCGGGATGGAGGAGGAAACCGATCTCGCGGCTCACCGTGGCTCTCCTCCCGCCAGCTGGAGGTGAAACAACCACTCCTGGTTGCCCTTGGCCCCGCGCACCTCGGCTCGGATGGGGTCGTCCACCACCGTCGCCGCCGCACTCTCATCCGCCCAGCGCGCGAAGTCCTGGAGGGCCGCGCTGGTCGCCATCGCGTCGCGGACCACACCCCCGGGGCCCACCACCTCGCGCGCCACCTCGAACTGCGGCTTGAACAGCGCCACGACCTCGGCACTGGGAGCGAGGACGGCGAGGTTGGGAAGCACCGCGCGCAGCGAGATGAAGGAGAGGTCCAGGGTGATCAGTGACGGTGGCGGACCGTCCAGCGCGGCCAGGGTGCGGACGTTGGTGCGGTCGAGGACGTGCACCCTCGGGTCACCCGTCAGCCGCGTGTGCATCTGGCCGTGGCCGACGTCCACCGCGTAGACGAGGCGCGCACCCCGGTGCAGGAGGACCTCGGTGAATCCACCGGTGCTCGCGCCGGCGTCCAAGCAGACCCTGTCGGCGCACACCACCGCGAACTGTTCGAGCGCTGAGTCGAGCTTCAGCCCGCCGCGGCCCACCCACGGGTGCTGCCGGTCAGTCAGGCGCACCCCGGACGTGGGGGTGACTGCCAGTGCCGCGCTCTCCGCGCGCACGCCATCGACCTCGACCAGGCCCGCGGCGATCAGGGCCTGCGCGCGCGGGCGGGTGTCGGCGAGCCCACGTTCGATGAGGAGATCGTCCAGGCGGCTTCGCGGCAGGGTGGTCATGCGAGCGATCCTACACAGAACAGCGTATCTGTGTTCAAAAAGGAATGTCGTCTGGGTTGACCGGGATGCCCCGCGCTGTCGGCACCGGGGCGGGCTCGCCGAACAAACGCTGCTCGGCTGCGGTCGCGGGCGGCACCGCATCCGGCTTCTCGGTGCGAGCCGCTGGGGGCTGGAAGGGCCTCTCCACATCGCCCGCGGGACCCACAACCAGCTGGGTGATCTTCTGCTCGGTGCGGTCGAGCAGCTGGGCGCAGTGCCGGGTCAGGGCGGCACCGCGCTCGTAGGCGCTGATCGCCGCCTCGAGCTCGACGTCGCCACGCTCCAGGCGGGTGATGATCTCATCGAGCTCCGCCAGGGCTGCTTCGTAGCTGAGGGCGGAGACGTCGTCAGCCATGGTCATCCTCGCTGGTGACGGTCTGTGCCGGCCCTCCATCGTACATTCGTTCGCGCTCTGCGGCCACCTCATCCGGGAGGACCTCGCTCATCACCGTGCCGCGCGCCAGCCGGGTGCGCAGCACCGAGCCCGGTCGCACCGCTGTCGCGGTGGTCACCAGCCGACCGGTGGCGGTGTCGACGGTGATCGAGTAGCCACGATCGATGACGCGCAGCGGCGACAGCGCCTCGAGTCGCCCGTTGACCCCCTCGAGGTGGCGGCGGCGGGTCACCAGCGCAGCTCTGACCCCACCCTCGAGCCGCGCGGAGCGCGCTGCGAGACGTTCGCGGTGCACCGGCAGCGCGCGCACTGGCGAGTGCAGGGCGAGCGTGCCGCGCACCCGCTCGAGGTCGCGCTGGCGCCGGCTCACTCCGGTCACCAGCGCGCCACGCAGACGCACGTCGCGCGTGTGCACGTCCTGGCGCATCCGCGCCACGCGCAGCACCGGGGAGAGCGAGTCGAGCCGGCTGAACCGTCGCTGGGCACGCTCGCGCTTGTGTGCCACCTCGCGGCGCAGAGAGTCGCGCAGCCGGCGCTCTCGGGCGTCCAGTTCTCCACGAAGCTGGCCACAACTCGGAGCCACGGTCTCCGCCGCGGCGGACGGAGTGGCGGCGCGGTGGTCGGCCGCAAGGTCGGCGATGGTGATGTCGGTCTCGTGGCCCACGCCCGACACGACCGGGACCGGGCAGGCGCGGATCGCCCTCGCGACGGCGTCATCGTTGAACGCCATCAGGTCTTCGAGCGCGCCGCCGCCACGGACCAGGAGCACCACCTCCACGCCCCGTGCGCGTCCGGCCCTCCGCAACGCCGCGACGATGGTCTCGGCCGCGCCGTCGCCCTGCACGGTTGCAGACGAGAAGACCACGTCCACGCATGGGGCGCGACGGCCGAGCACGGTGACGACATCGTGGAGTGCGGCGCCAGTTCGCGAGGTCACCACCGCCACGCGCGCGGGCAAAAGCGGCAGCGGGCGCTTGTGTTGTTGATCGAAGAGCCCCTCGGCGGACAGCGCTCGCTTGCGCTGCTCAACGGCCAGCGCAAGGGCGCCCACGCCGCTGGGTTCGAGCCGGTCCACCAGTAGCTGGTAGCGGCCCTGCTGCGCGTACACGCTGACCTGGCCGTGAGCTACCACGGTCATCCCGTTCGCGGGTGCGAACGGGATGCGCAGTGCGTTGGCACGGAAGCACACGCAGCTCAGGGCGGAGGAACCATCCTTGAGCGTGAGGTAGATGTGGCCGGACGATGGCCTGGTGAGGTTGCTGATCTCTCCCTCGACGAGAACGTCCTCCAGCTCCGGGCGTTCCGCCAGGGCCGTGACGACCAGGGTGGTGAGCTCGGTGACGGTGTACACCGCCGCGCCGCTCATACCCGCTCCCGCGCGATCTGTCCGAGCACACCATTGACGTACTGGACGGCGTCGTCGCCGGCATAGGCGCGGGTGAGCTCGAGCGATTCATCGACCACCACTGCAACCGGTGTGCCATCACTCTCCAGGAGTTCGTACGTCCCCAGCCGCAGGACCGCCCGCTCGACCTTGCCGACGTCTCCCAGCGACCAGCGGCTGGCGGCGCTGAGCGCGTCGTCGATACGCTCGCGGTTCTCCAGGCAGCCGATCACCAGGCGGTGGGCGAAGGCGCGCACGTCGGCGGTGGCGCCGACCTCCGCGGCCTGGTACGCCAGCGCGGTGGCGGCGTCCTTGTCGGTGCCCTCGAGCTCGAACAACACCCGAAGCGCCAGCTCTCGGCCTCGCCGGCGGCGCCCGCCCCCTGCGGGCGTGGTCACGTGAAGACCACCTCGCTGACGAACACGTTGACGGCGGCCAGCGGAAGGCCGAGCATGCGCCGGATTGCGTCGCCAACGCCACTCTGCACCTCGGCGCCGACAGCGGCCACGTTGGAGCCGGCCTCCATGACGATCCACAGGTCGATGCGCAGGCCGTCACCGCGCAACTCGACCTTGGCCCCGCGGTGAGCGACGCGGCGCCGCAGGATGCGATCGATCGATTGGCCCCCGGGGCGATACATCGCGTGGACGCCGTCCACCTGGAGCGCGGTGAGCGCGGCGATCCACGCCACCACGTCGTTGGCGACCCGTGTGACGCCGAGCGACTCACGGCCCTGGCCGCCGTCGTCGATCTCCATGGTCTGCGCCATCTCGCTCATCACACCCTCTCCACGTACTTGCCAGTCCTGGTGTCGACGCGGATGCGATCACCCTCGTTGACGAACAACGGAACGTCGACCACCAGGCCGGTCTCGACGGTGGCGGGCTTGAACGCCGCGTTGGCGGTGTCACCCTTGAACCCAGGGTCTGTCTGAGTCACCGTCAGTTCGACGGACGTGGGCAGGTCAATGCCGAGGACGGCGCCGTCGTGGGTGAGCAGGAAGAGGTTGTCGTTCTCCTTGAGGTAGCGGCGGGCGTCGCCCAGCTGCGCGGGCGTGAGCGGAAACTGGTCGTACGTGGTCGTGTCCATGACGACGTAGTCATCGCCGTCCTGGTACAGGTATTGCGCCTCACTGCGCTCGATGCGCGCGCGGCCGAACTTCTCCTCCGGCCGGAAGGTCTCCTCAGTGACCGCGCCGGTGTGCAGGTTCTTGAACTTGGCACGCACGATCGCGGTGCCGCGGCCCTGCTTGTTGTGTGCGAACTCCAGCACCTGGAGCAGCTCACCCTGCCGCTCCACCGTGTTGCCCGGTCGCAGCTCCCCCGCGCTGATCATGGCTTCGTCTCCGTGGCTGACTCTGCGGCCAGTCGCGCTGCCGCCTGCAACGCCATCACGTACCCATCCGCCCCGGCGCCGGTGATGACCGCGGTGGCCGCTGCGGCAACATGTGAGGTGCGACGGTACTCCTCGCGACTCAGGATGTTGCTGAGGTGCACCTCAACCACGGGGCCGTCGAAGCCCCGCAGAGCGTCGGCGAGGACGACGCTGGTGTGCGCCAGGCCGCCAGGGTTGATGACGATGGCGGCCGCCTGGCCGGACTCCTCCTCGATGAGGTCGATGAGTGCCCCCTCGTGGTTGCTCAGCTCCCAGCGAAGGTCGACGTCGAGCGCCTCGGCCTCGCGTCGAAGGCGGTCGTGGATCTCGGCGAGGGTCACGTGGCCGTAGATCTCCGGCTGGCGGCGCCCGATGGTGCCGAGGTTGGGTCCGTTGAGCACGAGGATCCTCATGCCGCCAGGGCCCCTGAGACCGCCGTCATGACTGCCGCGGGGTCAGCCACGATCCCGGTCACCGGCTCGCCGCGCGCGCGCAGCAGGACCCAGCGCGCCACCCCACCGCGCGCCTTCTTGTCGACCCCCAGTGCGGCAGTGATCTCCGTAGCCGCCAGGCGCGGGCGCATGCCGAGCCCGCAGGCATCGAGAAGATCGTCCTGGTGAGCGACGTCAGCAGGGGGACAGTCCGCCTCGACGATGCTCAGCGCGCCGGCGACGCGCATGCCGAAGGCCACCGCCTCGCCGTGGTCGAGGCCGGCGCCGAGTCCGGTCAGAGCTTCCAATGCGTGTCCCACCGTATGTCCATAGTTGAGGATCGCACGCCTGCCGGTCTCACGCTCGTCGCCAGCGACGACGTCCGCCTTGAGTGCGCAGCAGGCGCGGATCAGGTCGTTCAGTGCGTCGCGATCGCGCTCAAGCGCTGCGG
>JALZAG010000031.1 GCA_030948445.1 Candidatus Dormiibacterota bacterium | reverse complement strand
GCATCGGTGAGCTGGTCGTTGACGCCAGTGACTGTTCCGCCGATCGGCGCGTAGAGGTCGCTGGCCGCCTTGACCGACTCGATGGTGCCGAACTTGTCACCGGGCTTCAGCACCGTGCCCACGGCGGGCAGCTCGACGAAGATGACGTCGCCGAGCTCGGACTGGGCATGGTGGCTGATGCCGATCGTGGCCACGCCACCCTCGACGTGCACCCACTCGTGGCTCTCAGTGAAGCGATATTCACTCAGGTCTGGCACTCATCCACCCCCTTTCGGTCGTTTGTAGAACGGCAGAGGCACCACCTCTGCGCGCGCCTGGGTCCCGCGAATGTCGACGGCCACCCCGCCGTCCCTTTTGAAATCAGGGTCCACCGAGGCAGTGGCCACTGCGGTGCCCACCGTGAAACCGAATGTCCCGCTGGTCACGGTGCCGACCTCCTTACCGTCCTGCACCACTGGCTGCCCGTGACGCGCGATCGTGCGCGGCCCGAGCCGCAGACCGACAAAGCGATGTGGTGGAGACTCGCGCAGGTTCTGCAGGGCATCCCGTCCGATGAACTCGCCCTTGTCGAGCTTCACCGTCCACCCCAGTCCGCAGCTGTACGGGTCGGTGTCGTCGTCCATGTCCTGGCCATACAGCCGCAGCCCCGCCTCCAGGCGCAGCGTATCGCGCGCCCCGAGCCCGGCTGGAACCAGCCCGTGTGGCTCGCCCGCCTTGATGAGAGCGTCCCACAGTTCAACCGCGCCGGCGGAGTCGACGACGATCTCGAAACCGTCTTCGCCGCTGTAGCCGGTGCGCGAGATGCGCAGGTTGTGGGCGTCGGAAACCCCCGTGACCTGGGCCGCGCTGGTGGCGAACGCCCTCATGTCCCGCAACGAGCCAGCACCGAGCAGCGTGGTCAGCGGTTCGAGGATGTCGACCGCGCGCGGGCCCTGCACGGCGATGAGCGCCAGGTCGTCGCTGACGTCGCGGAGGCTGACGCCCTCGTCGAGGTGCTCATGCATCCAGGCGACGTCCTTCTCGCGCGTGGCGGCGTTGACGATGACCAGGAAGTGGGTGGCGTCGCCGCGGTAGATGATGAGGTCGTCGATGATGCCGCCGTCCTCATGGCACATCACCGTGTAGAGAGCCTCGCCGTCCTCGAGGCGCGAGACGTCGTTGGTGACCAGTCGCTGCAGCCACTCAGCCGCACCCTCGCCGTCGACCAGCACCTCCCCCATGTGGCTGACGTCGAAGATGCCGGCGCGCTCACGCACGGCCACGTGCTCGTCGCGGATCCCGGTGTACTGAAGGGGCATGTCATAGCCGGCGAAGTCGACCATCCGGGCCCCGGCGGCCACGTGGCGATCGTAGAGTGGGGTGCGTCGGCCCATCAGGCGTGCGAGTGTAGGACGCGGCGATGAGCCAGGTGGCCATCCCTGCGGCAGGTACCATCCAGCCGATTCACGAGGGGGAGCCCGATGATCGTCGCCGTCATCGTCGTGGTCGCGCTGGTGCTCGTGGCAATCGTGGCGGGCACCCTGCTGCTGCGCGGTGGCCTGCCTGTCACCCGGGGAACGATGACAGTCGTCGGTCTGCACGCGCCGGTCACCGTGGTGCGCGACCGCTTCGGGGTGCCGCATGTCGACGCTGCCTCGATGGAGGACGCCGCGTATGCCATGGGAGTGGTCCACGCCCAGGAGCGGCTCTGGCAGCTCGATCTCACCCGCCGCGTCGCCAGCGGCCGGGTCAGCGAGATCGCCGGGCTCGATGGGCTCACCGCCGATCGCTTCATCCGCCGGGTGGGGCTGCGCCGAATCGCCGAGGTGGAGGCCGACCTCCTCGATGGTGAGACCGCGACCATGCTCGAGGCCTACGCGGCGGGCATCAACGCCGTGCTCGACAGCGGCCGGCGCCTGCCCATGGAGTTCTCACTGCTGCGCACCCGCCCGGAGCGGTGGCGGCCGGCAGACAGCATCGCCTGCGCCAAGCTGCTCGCCCTGGGGTTGAGCCTCAACTGGGACAGCGAGCTGCAGCGCCTCCGGCTGGTCCAGGAGGTGGGGCCGGACATCGCCGCCCGGCTCGCCCTGACCTACCCGGAGAGCAACCCCACTATCCTCGCCGCCACCGTCGCGGCCGCGCCCGCCGGCACCGGCGACACCCTGCTGGCGATGTACCAGGCGGCCGCGCGCTGGCTGCCCAGCAGCGTCGGCGCCAGCAACGCCTGGGCGGTGGCACCGCGGCGCACCGCCACCGGGCGGGCCATCCTCTGCAACGACCCGCACCTCCAGCCGACAGTGCCATCGGTGTGGTTCGCCGCCCACGTGCGCGCCGGCAGCGACTTCGAGAGCACGGGCGTGACCTTCGTCGGCCAGCCCTTCCCGATCATCGGCCACAACCGCCGCATCGCGTGGGGCTACACGAACTCCTTCGCCGACTGCCAGGACCTGGTCATCGAACAGTTCGACGCCCCGGCGGGCAACCGCTTCCGCACCGAGGACGGCTGGGTGCAATCGCGCATCGAACGCGAGGTCATCCGAATCAAGGACCGGCCCGACGAGGTCGAGGAGGTGGTGATCACCCGGCACGGCCCGGTGGTGGATCGGTGCGACGACGTCGCCGGCGGTCGCTGGCTCGGCCTCGCCCTGCAGTGGACCGCGCTGACGCCGGGCTGCGCGTCGGAGACCGTTCTCAAGCTCCAGCGCGCCGGCAACTGGGCCAGCTTTCGCAGCGCCTTCGCGACGCTCGACGCTCCCTCACAGAACGCGGTGTACGCGGATGTCGACGGGCACATCGGCTACTTCTGCAACGCACGCATCCCGGTGCGCCCGTCACGCCCCGCCGGCGTGCCGACGCCGGGATGGGACGGGGGCGTCCTCTGGGAGCGCTTCCTCACCGTCGACGAGGTACCGCAGGCACTCGATCCACCTGAGGGTGTGGTCATTACCGCCAACAACCGCATCGTCGGCGAGGATTTCCCGCACTACATCGCCGACGATTACATGGCCGGGTATCGCGCCCTCCGGTTGAAGGAGCTGCTCGGTCGCGACCGCATGGACACGGAGTACATGCGCACCGTGCAGATGGACATCGTGTCACAGCCCGCGCTCACTGTGGCGCGGCTGCTGGAGTCGGTGAGCTGCACTGTCGAGCTCGCCGAGACGATGCGACTACGGCTGGTCGCATGGGACGGTCGCATGGGACCAGAGCTCATCGAGCCCACCGTGTACGAGGCGTTCATGCGACGTCTCGCCGAGCACGCGCTGCGCCCACTGTGTGGCGACGCCTGGGCCATCGCCGCGGGGTTCGATCTGACCCACCCGCTGTTCGAGTACCCGGCCAACCTCACCGGCCGGGTGACCCCGATGCTCGTGCAACGCTGGGAGGCTGGCGACGAGTCTCTGTTCGATGGGCTGACCACCTGGAGCCAGGTGGCGGCGGATGCACTCGAGGACGCCGTCGTCGACCTGCGTCGCACCGTTGGCGGCGTGCGCCGCTGGCGCTGGGGCCGGCTGCACAAGCTGCCCCTCCGTCACCCCCTGGCAATTCGCCGCATGTTGCACCCGCTGCTCAACGCGCCGGACATCGTGGTCGGGGGCGGGGTCGACACCGTGATGGCCACCGGTGCGCGCCCGGGTGCCGACTTCTCCACCAGGCTGTTCGCGCCCTCGTGGCGGCAGGTCTTCGACATCGGCCACTGGGACAACGGCTGCACCGGCGTGCTCTTCCCGGGACAGTCCGGACGGCGGTTCTCGCGACACCACCACGATCTGTCCAAGCGCTGGGCGCGCAATCGACAGTTCCCGCTGCGCTGGGGTGATGCCGCCTTTCGCGGCCGGCGCCGGTTGCGATTGGTGCCTCGCGAGCGTGGTCTCATCGCCACGCAGTCGCGCCTATGATCGGAGGCAGATGATTGCCCGCCGCCGGTCCCGTGTTGCGCAGGCAGGGATGGTGCGGGGGTGCTGCCTCGGGCTGTTCGTGGTGGCGGGGCTGGTGATCATCAGCGTCATCGTCGGGTCGCACGCCCTGGCCGCGCCTGACCTCGGTCCGGCCCCGGGCGGCACCGCGCACGGCAGCAGCGAGGCGGTGATCGCCGCGGCTTTGGGAGGCGAGGCTGCAACGCAGCTGCTCGGCAAGGAGCACGCCGTGATCAGTGTCAGCGAGCGCGACCTCACCGTCATCGCCAACGCGCGCAACCCGTCCCCGGTGCGGTTCCGCAACCCCCAGGCGCGCATCCGTAACGGCAACGTGGTGGTGTCGGCAGACACCAGCGTCGGTCCGTTCGGGGTCACCGCCGTGGCCACCTTCCAGCTGCTGTTCAGCAACGCGTCAGGGACGACCCAGGTGACTGCCCACGCAGTGGACTACGCGGTGGGTCAGCTGGGCATCCCCGGTTTCATCGGCGACCGCCTCGACCCGCGCGGATCGGCAACGCTCAACCTCACCGCCCTGTTCGCATCCAACCCCGCGCTCGAGTTGCTCTCGCAGGCGATGGACTGTGTCGCGGTGCATTCGGACGGCGTTCACATTGGCTTCCACCGTCCCGCGGTGAGTCCGACCACGGCGACTTGCGCGTGACCACGGGCTCACTGTGAACCTGGGCGACATCCTCGAGTGGTCGGCGCGGGTGGCCGGGTGTGACTCAGTGCCCAGCGACTCACAGGTGTACGTCGAGGCGCCATCCGACGTGCATCGGGTGCTGTTCGGCGTCGACATCTCGCTGGCCGAGGTCCTCTGGGCGCAGCAGAACGGCTTTGACGCGGTGATCGCCCACCACCCGCTCGGCGACCGCACCCGCACCAGTTTCAGTGAGCTGGTGCGCACGCGCCAGGTGGCGCAGATGACTGCCGAGGGCATCGCACGCGACGTCGCCGAGAATGCCATCGGTGCGCGGCTGGAGGCGATTGCCCGGCGCACCCACATGAGCAACGTCAACGCTATCGTCGACAGCGCGCGGCTCTTCGGGATGCCGCTGTGCAACGTGCACCTCGCCTGCGACATCATCACCCGCGACGCCATCATCGAGATGCTGCAGCGTCATCAGAGCGCCGGCGCCAGCGTGGCGGACTGCCTGGGCTGGTTCGACGACTTCTCAGAGTACGCACACGGTCACGCCCGGCCAGAGCCGTGGGTGGGCGCTCCCACCAACGGGTTGGGGCGCTGGACGGTGGCGATCGCCGGCGGCACCAACGGCGGTTTCCCCGTGTTCAACGAGTATTTCCGCGCCGGTGTCGACACCATCTTCGCGATGCACATCGACGAGGGCGAGCTGCAGCGTCTGCGCGTCGCCGCGCAACCGGGCCAGACGCTGGTGGTCACCGGCCACATGACCAGCGACAGCATCGGCATCAACGTGGTCATCGCGGGGCTTGAGGAACGCGGCATCGAGGTGGTGCGCACCAGTGGGGTGGTGGCGCCGTAGGTCAATCCGCGGGCAGTGCCTGGGTGGCGGCGAGGACAAAGCTGGCGTGGCTCTGCACCTGGGGATAGTTGCCGAGCGGGGACATGTCCGCGGGATCGGCGACCTCCCCGAAGAGGTCGAGTGGGCCACGTGCGGCGACCGCGGCGGTGAAGTACATCGAGCCATCGCGCTTGCCGCGCTCCAGCGCCTCTGCAAGCCAGAACGTGGCGAAGAGAAAGGGGCCGCACGGCTCGTCACTGGTGTCCTGTGTGGGCAGGTGGCGATCGACGAGTCCGCCGCGGTCGAGCGCGCCGGTGATGCTGTCCAGGGTGGCGCCCAGTCGCGCGTCGCCAGCGTTGAGGAGACCGACCGTCGCCACCTGCGCGAGGGCGGCGTCCGGACCACCCCCGGTGTCGGTGAGAGCCAGGGCACCGACGCCGCCCATGACGGAGTCCCGGACATCCTGCGCAGCCTGTCGCCACCGTGCTGCATCACCTGCGACCACGCCGCGTTCGGCCAGAGCCGCGGCCCGTACCAGGCCGCTCCAGGCCATGACCCGGGAGTGGGTGTAGTGACGTGGTGCGCCGCGGATCTCCCAGATGCCGTGGTCAGGTTGTGTCCAGTGGTCCGACGTCCAGTCCGCAACGCGAACCACGCCGTTGCGCAACGAGGTCGGCAGCAGGTCGTGGGCCGCGAGGGCCG
This sequence comes from Candidatus Dormiibacterota bacterium, assembly GCA_030948445.1. Next base: position 4,712 of record JALZAG010000031.1, on the reverse strand, counting down.
CAGCCAGCTCCAGCACCTCACCGGCGACGTCCAGCTGCGGCTGCTGCGACGCGGCGTTGCCGATGCGCACCGGGCGCGCGCCACCGTAGCCGCGGAGATGATCGAGCGCCTGCTCTTCGGGGGGTGCGGTGCCATCGACACGCAGGAGCACCGCGGGCGGCAGGCTGCTGGTCGCCGCGCCGATGAAGTCACCGAGGCCGGCCGCGTCGCTGTGCAGTCCGCACCGCAGCATCGCCAGGCCGGCCAGGGCGGTGTCACGCAACCAGCTGTAGCGATAGTCCCAGGTGCGCGAGCTGCCGGGCCATTGCGGGAGGGAGGTTGTCGGCGCGGCAACGATGCCACCACCGCGTTGACGCAGGCCGGCGAGAACTGCGGCACTGTGTCTGATCAGCGCGCGCGCCGCGTCGGTGCCCAGCGTACGTTCCGCAAGAGCGCTCGGCGCAGCCGCGGCGCCCACACGGCTGGCGAACCACTCGGTCGTGGCGTCGATCGACGTCGAGGGCTCGCGCATCCCCCGATCCCCGAGCACCACGGCGCACCCGGTCGTGTCGACGCGAAAGCGGCACGTCGCCACACCGTCGCCGTCGACCTGCCACGTTGCGGGCGCGTGGATGGACACCTCGATGCCGCCGCCGCCAACCCGCAGCACGGCGCCGTCGGTCGCGACCTCCGCCCCCGCTCGCGCGGCATCGGGCGCCAGCCGCGCGCGCGCCACCACCTCAACAGTGCCGCTGGCGTGCAGACTGCGCACCAGGCGCGGCTCAGCGTCGCACGCGAGCCAGTCGTGAACGACCAGCTCGCCACCGTGGGCGCGCCACACCGTGCGCAGGATCAATGTCCCGTCGATGTAGGCGCGCTCCACAACCCTCGCGCGCGGGTCCGCCGGCGCCACTGTGAAAACGCCCCCGCTGACGTCATCGAGGATGGACAGCAGGCAGGGCACTGAGTCGATGCGCGGCCAGCACAGCCAGGCGACGTTGCCGTCGGGGTCCACCAGCGCGGCGGTTCGTCCGTCGGCGAGCAGAGCGTGGTCACCGATGGGGTGCTGCACGGCGCCGCAGTCTAGTGCAGTGCGGGGACGGCGCTGGTCAGTCCGGGATGGTGTTGGCGATGCGCGCGATCTTCGATGCCCAGAGCGGGTCGCTCGCGTAGTCGACGTTCATCCCGCGCAGGGTGGGGCCGTGGTAGAAGGACCCGCTCGGCGAGAGGTAGTTCTGCGCCACCTTCCTGGCCACGAACTGGATGCACGCGTCGAAGCTCGGGAAGCTGACCGCGTCGCCGTACGGGTTGGCGTCGTCGGCGCCGTAGCCGAAGAGGTTGTGCTTGTCGTGCGCGATCGCGCTGTTGCCCCAGGCGGACTCGAGGATGGCATGGGCAACGAGGTAGCGAGCGCTCACGTGGTAGGTGGCCTCGGCGTTCATGAAGCTCGCGCCGAGCCCAGCCAGGGCGCTCCCGCTGAGGAAGGAGTCGAGCTTGGCAACGGTCTCGCCCGACGACCTGGCGAGGTCGGTGTCGACCGTGAACGCCGGGCCCGACACCGGTGTGAACACCGCCCCGGTGCTGCGCGCGGCTGTTTGCGCCGCCGCCGCCGCTGCTGCAGCCGCCCTGGCCTGAGCGGCAGCCGCAGCTTCGGCTGCCGAGAGCTGGTGCTGGGCCGTGGTGACCTGCTGGTTGGCGGCGAACGCGGCCGTCTGGAGCTGGTCGGTCTCCACTGCCACGACTGCCTCAGCGGTGGCGGCCTGCTGGGCTGCGACCTGGGCCTGCTGGCGCGCGACGGTGGCGTCGGCGAGAGCCTGGCGGGCGGCCGCCTCCGCGGCTGCGATCCGCGCCAGCAGGGTCTTGCCGGCCTGGTTGACGCGGTCCAGTTCGGCTGCGCGCTGGAAGACGTCGCCGATGTTCGCCGCGGCAATGACATAGGCGAGCGCGCCATCGGAACCGCCGGACTTGTACACGCTGCGGACGTAGGTGGCGAGTTGGGTCTTGTCGTCGCGAACCTGCTGGTCGAGGGCGGCGACGCGGGCGGTGTCAGCGGTCACCGTGGCGTCGAGGTTGGCGACGCGTGCCTGGACGACGGCAAGCTGGGCCTGCGCCCCGGCCAGTTGCTGCTGCGCGGCCCCCAACGCAGTGCCGGCCTGGCGCGCCTGTTGCTGGGCCTGGGCCAGGTTCTGCTTGGCGGTCCCCAAGTTGGGTGGGCTGTCAGCCCGCGCCGGCAGAGCGATCGCCGTGAGCGCGACCGCGATGACACTGACGGCGAGCGCGCGAGGACGAACGCGAAGGTGCACTCGTTCGACTGTGGGACAGTCGCAACAACAGGCCGGTGGATGTCACCGCGCCGTCATCGAAACGTTGCGACGCGGTGCACACCGCTGGTCGCGCGGGGATCCTAGGAGGCCTTGCGCTCCAGGAGGGCCTCGCCAACGGTGGCGTCGAACGTCAGTTCCTCGGAATGACGCGGGCCGCAGTCGGGGCACTGGATGTGGCCGCCGATGGGCTCGTTGTTGGCGTCGAAGTAGACGACTGCGAGGCGCTCCGCACGGCAGCGTGGGCACGTGTCCAAGGTCGTCATGGAGACGACATCATCGCACGAGGGACACGCCAGCGCGACTCCGCGCGGGGATGTGACATACCGTGCCCTCACGGTGTCCCATCCCACGCCCGTCCAGCGCTCGGCCATCGACCGCTATCTCGACGAGCTCGACCGCTGGAACCGCCGCCTGAACCTCACCACGGTGCCGCGGGAGCAGGCCTGGACCCGGCACGTCGAGGAGAGCCTGCGGCTCCTGGCGGTTGCCGACCTGCCCGATGCCAGTCGCTGCGCCGACCTCGGCTCGGGCGGCGGGGTGCCCGGCGTGGTCGTGGCCATCGTGCGCCCCGATCTGGCGATCACACTCATCGAGGCGGATCGCCGCAAGGCGGGTTTCCTCGTGCACGTCTGCGGGCTGCTCGAACTCGGCCACGTGACCGTCGCCGCCCGCCGTGCCGAGGAGATGGCGACTGATCCGGCGCATCGGGAGATGTACGACGCCGTCCTGTCGCGCGCCGCGGCACCGGCGCTTCAGTTGTGTGGCCTCGCGCTGCCGCTGCTGCAGCCCGCCGGGGTGCTCTGGGCGCTGGTCAGCGACCACGACGCGCAAGCGGCCACCAGTGCGTTGGCGAGCGATCCGTTGGTCGTCGCCGACCATGCCGCCACCGGCATCCTCGCGGTGCGCAAGCGGGTCAGAGGTTGACCTGCACGACGCCGATGATGTTGCCCTCGGTGTCCTTGAACCAGGCCGCCGAGCCGCCCCCGATGTCGGCAATGCCATCCACGGTCTTGAGTCCAGGAAAGTCGTACTCCTCGAAGACGACACCGCGGGAGCGCAGCTCGGCCACAGCCGCGCGGGCGTCGGGCACGCGCAGGCCCATCTGGGTGTGGCCGCCCCGATTGGGGTTGGGAGTCGGGTAGATGCTGAACACCGAGTCGGCGATCGAGAAGAACGATGCGCCTTCGGCCGACGCGGTGAGCTTGGCACCCACCTTCTTTGTGTAGAACTCGGTCGCCCGCTCCATATCCATCGCGGGCAGGGTTGCGTGAGCCGTTGCGCCGTCGAGCATGGGACTCCTCCTCTGGATGGGCGGCGAGCGTACGCTCCGCGCGGCACGCACATGCGTGCCTACCCGGCGCGGCTCACGTCTTTCCAGAACACAGTGGTGTCGCAGGGACGTCCGTCCGGGTACAGCGCGTAGTTCGGGATCACTCCCACCGCGGTCCAGCCCAGGCGCGCATAGAGGCGCTCGGCGGCGCCCCCGGTGACGGTGTCCAACACCAGCAGGGTCTTGCCGGCCGCGCGGGCCTCGACCTCGACACGCTGCATCAGGGCCTGGCCGACACCGCGGTCGCGCGCTGCGCGGTGCACCAGCAGCTTGGCGATGTCGGCCCGGTGCGGCTGGTTGGGCGGCGCCGCATGCGCCAGTTGCACGGTGCCAACGAGTGTCGCATCCACGAAGGCGGCGAGGAGGATCCGCTTCCCGGCAGCGACGTCGTCGATGACCGGCTCGTACGCGGCTCGTGCATCCGACAGTGAGAACGGGACCATGTAGCTGACCGATGCGCCACTCGCCACGCAATCGAGCAGCACGCTGGCGAGGCCGTCGATGCGCTCGCGCGACTGCGACGCTGTCAGCCGATCGATGTGAATCGCGCTCACGGCAGGACCAATGTAGTCAACCGCGATGGCTCAACCGAGCTGGCTCCAGCCCGTGGCGGTCAGGGTCCAGACGTGCACCGGCTGCGGGCTTCCCTGCACCGGTTCGGCGGCGGACCCGACGATGACGACCTCCCCGGTCCGCGTGTCAGCCACCGCGCCCGATGGGAACTGCGGGAGTTCCACGTTGCGACGCAGCGCCCAATCGCGGCCTGTCCACGACCACACCTGGGGCACCAGCGCTGGATCACCGAACATCAGGAGCCGGTTGCTGATCGGGTCGCGGACCAGAGCCACGGTGAAGCCCGGCACCGTGTTCGTGCCGACCTGGTGCCAGGCGCTGCCGTCCCAGGTCAGCGTGGAGGTGGCGCCGCCACCGGTGGCACAGCAGCTGACGCCGAGAAGCAGGTGGCTCACCGGGTCCTCCGCCATGCCGATGAGGGACGTTCCGGCGGCCAGGTCGCCGTGGGGCTGACGCAACCATCGCGTTCCACTCCAGGTCCACGTGCCGCTGTTGCTGGCCTTGTC
>JALZAG010000274.1 GCA_030948445.1 Candidatus Dormiibacterota bacterium | reverse complement strand
CTCGCGGCGGTGAGTGCCGCGCTCAACACTTCTGGGGCGACGGTGGAGCTTCTCTACCAGGCAACCGAGCGCGGGTTGGTCATCGGTGCAGACGACCTCGCCGCTGTGCGCAGCGCGATTGTCACCTCCGGTCGTCTCGAGTCACGCACGCCATCGAGCGCACGCAGGTAGCGTCAGGTGCCGCAGGTGGCGCTGCCGGTCACGGTGACGGAGCGACCCGCCGCCCCGGTCGACGTCGCGAACTCCTTGGCGGAGCCGTTGTACTGTGCCTGGCCGCTGCTGAGCGTGACGATCCCCGGGGTTGCCGAGCTGTACTGATAGGCCGCCGAGGTGGTCTGCACCACCGTGTAGAACGGGGTGCCCCCGAGGCCGCCGAACACGCTCACCAGCACCGGCGTCGAGCCGACGTGGCTCAGGCCGCTGACGCTGACGCTGCGGCCCGTCGCGCTGTTGGCGCAGATCACGCGGACCGCGGTCAGGGCACCGCCCACGGTTCCCACCACGGTGTCACCGGCAACCGTCAGCGACGCGCTCCCGGGAGTGAACGTGCCGCAGCTGATCGAGCCGGAGATCGACGAGATCGATCCGATGGTTCCCTTGTTGCTGCCGGCCGGGGTCACCTCAGTCAATGAGGAGGAGAAGCTGGCACCGCTCAACGGGTTGAACGAGGTCACCCCGGTGCCGTCGAAGACGCGCGCGGTGTAGGCGCCGCCCGCGTTCTCGGCCAGGCGCACCTGGATCGCCGATGCGCGGATGTTGAGCAACACACCGATCGCGGGGTCGGTGGCGTTCTCGTATCCCAGGATGGTCGTGCCGGCGAGCGATGGAGCGTCGCAGGTGATGAAATGGGTGGCACCCATCACCAGCGGGCCGGACACCTTGGCGTCGCCGGTCAGCGTTGCCTGGAGACTCGCAGGGCCAGGGGTGGCCGTCGCCGACGCTGGGCTGGCTGTGGGAGTCGCGATGCTGGTTCGCGGCGCGAGTGAGATGTCGCCGCCGCACGCGGTGACGGCCAGGGCCCCAAGACCGCAGATCGCGAGACCGACGCGCCGCCTGGACATATGCACTCTCCCGCCGAGGTCGCCGATGGTCAGCATGCCCGATCCCCCAAGCGCGGCGCCGCATGGCTGCCCAGGCGGCGATCATCGCAGGTGCCTTGAACCCCGGGATGGCACCGTCGCAGCCGGGGATCAGCGACAGTGCGGCGATGACCGCCGCCATCAACCACCCCGCCGTGCGCGATGCGCTGAGCACGCTGGGCATCGCGTTCGACGTGGTGCCGTGCGACCCAGCGCTCGCCGACACGGCCGCCTTCTGCGAGACATACGGATTCGCACTGGAGGACGCCGCCAACTGCATCGTGGTCGCCTCGCGCCGCCCGCCCGGCCATCACCTTGTCGCGCTGGTGCTGGCCACCACCCGGCTCGATGTCAACGGCCGCTGCTGCGAGCTGATGGGAGTGCGCCGCGCCAGCTTTGCATCGCCGGAGCAGACCGCGGAGCTCACCGGCATGGAGATCGGCGGGGTCACGCCGTTCGGGTTGGACGCCAGCCTGCAGCCGGTGCGCGTCGATGCGGCGGTGCTGACACGTCAGCGCGTGGTCGTCGGCGGTGGCGACCGTTCGGTGAAGCTGGTGATCGACACCACCGTCTTCGCGCGCTCGCCGCTCTTCGAGGTCATCGAGGGGTTGGCCTCCAGCGGTCCGGCCGCCACGGTCACCTCGCCGCCCTGAACTACGCGGTTACGCCCGCGGACTCGCGTCCGGGCACGTCGGTCACGATCTCAGCTGGTGTGGGGTGCGGCGTGGGGATCGAGGCGCGGAGGGTCGTGCCAGCGCCTGGTGTCGACACGACCTCCAGCGCGCCGCCCAGCGCCTCCAGGCGATCCTCCATGTTGGTGAGCCCGGCGCCCCGCGCGATCGACGTCACATCGAACCCCTTGCCGTCATCGGTGACCTCGACCTGCAGCTGGTGCGCATCCTCGCGCAGCCGCACCACCACCGCGGATGCGCCCGCGTACTTCTGCACGTTCTGCAGCGCCTCGAGCGTGCAGAAGTACAGCGCCGCCTCGGTCTCCTGGCTGTGGCGGCCGATTCCCTCGGCGTCGATGGTCACGGGGACGGTTGCCTTGTTTGCCTGCGACCGTAGTGCGGCGGCCAATCCCTTCTCGGCAAGCAGGGGTGGATAGATGCCGCGGGCGAGATCACGAAGAGTTGCCAGCGCCTCGTCGGCGTCGTGCTTGAGCGCGACCAGGGTCGTCGAGGCTTTCTCCGGGTCTCGCGCCAGCAGCAATTCAGCAAGCCCCAGCTTCACCTTGATTGCGACCAGGTGCTGTTGAGCGCCGTCATGAAGATTGCGCTCCAGCTTGCGGCGCTCATCATCCTGCGCGGCGACGAGTCGCTGGCGCGAGGCGCGCAGGTCCACCAGGCGCGCCTGCAGGTCGGATGTGAGGCCCACGTTCTTCAGCACAAGCCCCGCCTGGTTCGCAAGGTCGTCCATGAGCTTGACCTCGATTGGCGTCAGCGACTCACCGCGTCGTTTGGTCACTGTCAGGGCGCCGAGCACCTCGTTCTGATGGCGCACCTCGACCACACGGCTTGCGTCGGCCATCGTGGGGGTATCCGCGCTGTTCGGCTCCCCAGCAGCGGAGGCCGGCCCGTCGACAGGGTGAGCAGCGGCACGGCGCATCGATTCCCGTGTCCCCAGCCATACCTCGGCGCGTTCCGCGGCGGTGCCGTCGGCGAGAACGCGCGCCATGCGCGGCAGAACGTCGTCGCTGGCGTACGACTCGGCAACGCGCTCGGAGAATTGCGACAGCACCTCGTACGGCGTGGCTCTCTTCCCGTACACAAGACGGTTGGCCACGCGCTGGAGCCGCTCCTGCACCGGCTGGAAGCCGACGGCCACAATCGCGGTGGCCAGGATCGACAGCCCCAGGTTGGGCTTGCCGCCGCTGCCAACAAGCGTGCCGATACCCACCGCGATTCCGACATACACCGCGGTGATGAAGACGGCGAGTGAGCCGTACACGATGCCGCGGCTGATGAAGACGTCGATGTCGTACAGCCCGTGACGCATCACCGCGAGTCCGATCGTGGCCGGGACGAGCACGGTCAGGCAGACGCCGGCCGCGTCCGACGTCACCGTTCCGATTGGCAACCCGCTGATCGGGAAGCTCGCCAGGAGAAGTCCCAGCCCAGCGCCTGCGACATACGCAAACCAGCGAAGCTGGCGCCTCTGGTCGTCCCGCGAGCGACGGAAGCGCACCACCACCGCCACGACGAGGAAGACGAAGAGCGAGAACGAGCCGACGGCCCCTGTCGCGCTGCTGTTGTTGGTGAGCGAGTCGAGCGCCGGCAGCGCCAGAGGGTTGGGCACGCCGGGAAGTCGGGGCGAGAATTGAATGGGAGCTGTCGCGACCAGCGACGTGGCGACCATGGCCACAACGACGACGCCCGCGACCCAGGCGGCCCATCGCCAGCGCGGCCCTGGGAGGAGGCGGCCGTCAGGGAACAGCAGGATCACGAAGCCGAGGAAGAAGA
>JALZAG010000242.1 GCA_030948445.1 Candidatus Dormiibacterota bacterium | reverse complement strand
ACCGCCACCCTGCTGCTCGGTGGCTGCGGCGATACCACCACCGCTCCCAGGTCGGCCACGTCCACCAGCGGGGCAGCGACCCCTTCGGCTCAATCACCCGCGGGGGCGGTGGCCGGCTTCCTCGCGGCGGCTGCCAACCAGGACAACAGCCAGGTCCCGGTGTGGCTCGCCACCACCGCGGACACGACCAACCTCAACGAGCTGCTGCGGGTGTACTCGAGCTTCGGCAGTTCCGGGGTGTTCTGGGTGGTGAACCGGCTCACCGTCATCGGTGTCGACAGCGCTGGCGCCGGGCGAGCCAACGTCACCCTGAGCGGTGACATCGTGTGGTGCCTGGGAAAGGCGGCCAACGACCCGGCGGCGACGTGCAGCGTGGTCAACCCCGTCGGCGGCCGGCCGCATACCTACGCCGCGGTGCAGGTCGACGGCAGGTGGAAGGTGGACATCGACGTCAACTCCAGCAGCGGACTCGACCACAACCCGCAGGCCTCTCCCACAGCCAGCGCCCCGACGGCGACGCCATCAGCGACCTGACCGCCATCGCCGGCTGAGGGGCGCAGGGTCAGCAAGGGCTGCCGACAAGGCCTCCCTATACTCGGCGTCCACCAATGAACTCGATGGAGAAGGCGTTCGACCCGCGCACGGTCGAGCCGGCCTGGCGCTCGCGCTGGGAGGAGCTCGGCATCGGCATCGCCGACCCGGCGTCGACCCGCCCAACGTTCACCATCGCCTTGCCACCGCCGAACATCACTGGCGTCCTCCACCTCGGCCACGCATGCGGGTTCTCCATCCAGGACACCCTGTCGCGACATCACCGGATGCGCGGGTTCGAGGTGGAGTGGTGCCCCGGAACCGACCACGCGGCGATCGCAACCCAGAACGTCATTGAGCGCCAGCTGGCCGCGGAGGGCACCACCAAGGAGGAGATCGGGCGCGAAATGTTCCAGGCACGGGTCGATGCCTGGTACGAGGAGTACGGAGGACGCATCTACGAGCAGATGCGCCGCCTCGGATTCACCTGCGATTGGAGCAGGGCCCGGTTCACCCTGGACGCGGCGTATGTGCGTGCCATCCGAACGGTGTTCAAAGACCTGTTCGACGCCGGGCTCATCTACCGCGGTCCGCGCATCGTCAACTGGTGCCCAAGCGACCTGTCGGCGATCAGCGACGAGGAGATCGACTGGCAGGAACACACCGATAGCCTTGTCCACCTTCGCTATCCCATCGAGGGTGGCGGCGACATCGTGGTCGCCACGGTTCGGCCCGAGACCATGCTGGGCGACACCGCGGTGGCGGTGGCTCCAGGTGACCCGCGCTACGCGTCGCTGGTCGGGCGTACCGTCGTCCTGCCGCTGACTGGGCGCCGAGTGCCGATCATCGAGGACGCTGCGGTGCAACCTGATTTCGGCACGGGGGCTCTCAAGGTCACGCCGGGTCACGATCCCACCGATTACGAGATCGGTGAGCGCCACGGTCTGCCCATGCTGACGGTGATCGCGATCGACGGAACCATGGATGTCCCCGAGTTGCCGCAATTCCATGGGCTCCCCGTGCAGCGGGCGCGCACGGTTGTGACCGAGGCTCTGCGCGTGGCCGGCGCGGTGGTCAGGGAGGAGGAGTACGTCCACGAGGTTGGCCACTGCGATCGCAGTGGGGACGTCCTCGAACCTCTGATCAGCGCGCAATGGTGGGTGCGCATGCGCGAGCTCAGCGGTCCGGCGATCAACGCGGTCCAGGCAGGTGACACCACGTTCCACCCCCGCCGCTACACGGACGTCTACCTCGCCTGGATGCAGAACATCCGCGACTGGTGCATCAGCCGCCAGATCTGGCTGGGCCACGCGATCCCGGTGTCCACCTGCGCCAACGGCCACGTCTTCGCCTGGATTGAACCGCCGACCGCATGCAGCACCTGTGGCAGCACCGCGCTGACTGCCGACCCGGATGTGCTGGACACGTGGTTCAGCAGCGCGCTGTGGCCGTTCGCCATCTTCGGCTGGCCCGATGATACCGACGACCTGCGCCGCTTCTACCCGACCAATGTCTGCGTTACCGCACGCGACATCATCTTCCTGTGGGTGGCTCGAATGATCTTCACAGGGCTGCGGTTCACCGGGCGCGTCCCATTCAGCGACGTGATCATCACCAGCACCGTGCAGGCCGCCGACGGGACCCGGATGAACAAGTCCAAGGGCAACGCCGTCGACCCGCTTGTGATGATCGAAGAGCACGGCGCCGACGCGGTGCGCGCCTGGGCGGCAGCGGTCGGCACCGGCGGACAGGACGTGCGCTTCAACGAGGAGCGGATCAGGAGTTATCAACACTTCGCCAACAAGATCTGGAACGCCACCCGCTTCCTGGTGGCGCGCCTCGACGACGGCGAGAGGCGCATGTCGGCCGTGGCAGACCCGCCGCAGATCGACGAGCTCCTCGCTGAGGACCGGTGGATGCTGTCGCGGGTGGCGGACACGGTTGCTGCGGTCGATGAGTCGCTGCGCACCTATCGCTTCCACGACGCCATGGAAAGGCTCTACGAAGTCACCTGGCACTCGTTCTGTGACTGGTACGTCGAGATGATCAAGCCGCGGCTTCGCGACGATGCCCCGCAGGCATCGCGTCGGGCGGCGACGCACACCGCACTGGTCAGTCTCGATGTGCTGCTTCGTCTGCTGCATCCTTTCATGCCCTTCATCACCGAGGAGTGCGCGCAGCGGCTGCCCGCTCCGGCTGGCTCACTGCAGCTGCGCCAATGGCCGGCGGTGCAGCAGGTTTGGCGGAGCGGGTTGTTCGGCTCGCATCGCGCCGCGGTCGACGAAGTGCTGCAGCTCGTCCAGCGGGTGCGCGCACTCCGGGACGAAAGTGGCGTGCCGAGGGAGGAGCGCCACCGCCTCCAGGTGACCGGTGGCGACCCCTCTGTGTCGGCCGAAGAGCGGGTTCGGCTGCTCGGCGCCCTGGTGCCTGTGGACGTCGTCGACGGCGAGCTCGATGGCGGTGTGACACTCGTTGCCGGCGCCCTCGAGGCTCGCTATCACCTGGTCGTCGGCGAGCGCGAGCGCGCTCGTGCTCGGCGCCGGCTCACCGAGCTGGGCGGCGTCATCGAGGGACTTCAACAGCGTCTCGCGAACGACGCCTTCACCAGTCGTGCCAAACCCGAGGTCGTCGCCGAGGCACGCCGGCGGCTCGAGGAGGCTCGTCGTGAGCAGTCCGCGCTGCGCAACCAGGAGGAGAGGTCGTGAGAGGGATGCTCGCCGACACTGTTTCGCCGCTGGTCATCGGCGTGATCGCGCTCGTCGGTTACGTGGGGGTGCTGTGGGTGGCCACGGCGTACTTCGTCTGGCGCGATGCCCGCCGCCGCTCGGCATCTCCCACCTTCCATCTCCTGGCCCTCCTGCTCGGGTTCCTCCCACCATTCCTCGGCGCCCTCGTCTACCTCGTGATTCGGCCTCCACGCACCCTCGACGAAGAGCGCGCCTTCGCGCTTGAGGAGCAATCGCTCCGCGAGGTCGACACCGACCCGGTGCCGATGCGGCCCTGCCCGTCGTGCGGCAAGGAGATCGAGGCGGAGTTCATTGTCTGTCCGTACTGCCGGACCCAGTTTGCGCGCCGCTGTCACGGCTGCGACCGGGTGCTCCGGTTGGGATGGGCGGTCTGTCCGTACTGCGCGGAGGAGGTGGGGCACGCGCCGCTGGGCCGCGTCACCCG
>JALZAG010000236.1 GCA_030948445.1 Candidatus Dormiibacterota bacterium | reverse complement strand
AACACATCCTGCGCGAGCAGCTGCGTGCGGTGCGCAAGGAGCTCGCGGAGCTCGACGGCGAGGGCGACGACAGTGAGGACCTGGTCGCGCGCATCGAGGCGCTCGGCATGCCGCCCGACGTCAGGGCCAGGGCGCTGAAAGAGGTGGCGCGGCTCGAGCAGATCCCCAGTGCGTCTCCGGAGATGGGAATGGTGCGCACCTGGGTCGACTGGCTACTCGATCTTCCCTGGGGTGAGCGCCCCACTGAGCGCATCGATATCGAGCGAGCCGCGGCGATCCTCGACGAGGACCACTACGGCCTCGCCAAGGTCAAGGACCGGATTCTGGAATGGATGGCGGTTCGCGACCGTGCCCAGCGCCGCGCTGCGGCACTCGCCGACGCGCCGCCTGTTGTCGACGCCGAAGGTGCTGGTGATGCCACCGCTGCAACTCCCGTGGCAGCGCCGGAGGAGCCCGCTGCTGATCCCATGGTCGAGGCGACCACCCGGCCGCCGCGGGTTCTGCAGACCCCGATCCTCTGTCTCGTCGGGCCGCCTGGCGTCGGCAAGACCTCTCTCGGCCGGAGCATCGCGCGTGCCATGGACCGGCGCTTCGTGCGTCTGTCTCTTGGTGGCATCCGTGACGAGGCCGAGATCCGTGGCCACCGGCGCACCTACATCGGCGCTCTTCCAGGCCGCATCATCCAGTCGATGAAGCAGGCCGGGACGGTGAACCCGGTCATCATGCTCGATGAAATTGACAAGGTTGGCACTGACTTTCGGGGTGATCCCTCCGCGGCGCTCCTCGAGGTGCTCGACCCTGAGCAGAACCGTGAGTTCAGCGACCACTACCTCGAGGTGCCGTACGACCTCAGCAATGTGCTCTTCATCACCACGGCAAACATGGTCGACACCATCAGCCCTGCCCTGCGCGACCGCATGGAGCTGATCCGCATCAGCGGCTACACCGAGGCCGAGAAGCTGGGAATCGCCGAGGCGCACCTGCTTCCTCGTCAGCTCGAGCAGCATGGCCTCCAGGACGGTGAGCTGACGATCTCGCACGAGACGCTCGTGGCCATCCTGCACGGCTACACGCGCGAGGCCGGCGTTCGCCAGCTTGACCGCACCATCGCCGAGATTGCGCGCAAGGTGCCCCGCCGCCTGTCCTCCGGCGCTGAGTCGGTGGTCGTCGAGCCCGATCAGCTCAGCGACTTCCTCGGCCCCCAGCGATTCGACTACGGCGAGGCCCAGGACGACGACGAGGTCGGCGCGGTCACGGGGGTGGTCGTCAGCGAGGTGGGTGGCGACATCGTCACCGTGGAGGCGCTCGCGGTCGAGGCTCGGCCCGACCTCTCGCTCACCGGGCAGCTCGGCAGCGTCATGGAGGAGTCGGCCCGCGCGGCACTCTCCTGGGCGCGTGTCCACGCCGTCGAATACGGCGCCCCGCGCGATTTCTTTGAGAACCACGCGCTGCACATCCACGTCCCCGCCGGCGCCATCCCCAAGGACGGTCCGTCTGCGGGCGTCACGATGGTCACCGCGATGGTCAGCGTGGCTTCCGGGCGCCGGGTGCGCCGCGACGTGGCGATGACGGGCGAGGTCACCCTGCGAGGACGCGTGCTGCCGATCGGTGGCGTCAAGGACAAGCTGCTCGCCGCTCACCGCTCGGGGCTGACCACATTCATCCTGCCGCGCAAGAACATGCGCGACTTGGAGGAGATCCCACGTGAGGTGCTCGACCACGTCGAGGTGGTGCCCGTCGACAACGTCGGTGAGGTGCTTGATCGCGCCCTCGTCGATGCGCCCGCGCAGCGACGTGAGCGCACCACCGGCTTCATGCTGCCGCTGCGCACCGATGAGGGCCCGCACCCGACGATCACCGCCTGATGGCTGAGGCGGTTCGTGACCTCCTCGAGCTGACCGTCGTCGTCGACCCCACCTACGACCAGAACTGTTACGTGCTGCACCGGCGCGACAGCGACGCGACACTGGTCATCGACCCGGGTCTGCAGCACCACCGAACGCTGCGGCTGCTCGAGGACGAGGCCTGGCGCTGCGAGCGAATCCTGCTCACCCATGGGCACGGCGACCACGTCAACGGCGTGCCCGGCATCGTCGCTGTGCACGGCTGTCCGGTGGCACTCCATCCCGCTGACCGCGAACAGCTGGTCAGCATGCGCTTCCTTCCCGGGATCCCCGCCGACACGCCGGACGTGACCGTCGATGAGGAGCTCGAGGATGGGCAGGTCATCGAGTGGCACGGGCTGCAGGTGGGAGTGGTCCACACGCCGGGCCACACCCGAGGCTCGGTGTGCTTCCTCCTGGGAGCCGACCTGGTCAGCGGCGACACGCTCTTCCACCGCGGCGTCGGACGCGCCGACCTCCCGGGCGGCAACTGGCAGCAGCTCATTGCCAGCATCGAGGAACGCCTCTACACGCTCGCCGCCGACACAGTGGTACACCCGGGACATGGGCGGAGCACGACCATTGCGCAGGAGATGGAGGCCAACCCCTTTGTGGTGCACCCGCGGTACCGCTGAGGCGGCTCAGTCAGTGTCGCGCTCCATGCGACCGATCAGCTCGTTGACGATGGCCGCGGTGACCCCCCACACCACATTGCCGTCCAGGTCGTAGAAGTGGACCTCGCGGACCACGCCCTCGCGGGTGAGGGTTCGCACGGCGTGGGGCGCAGTCATCAGGGCCCGGAGGTCGAGCCGGAACAGGCGCGCAACCTCGAATGGGTCGGGGCGCAGCTGGATGTCGCGTTTCTGCAGTCCCACCACTGGGGTCAACCAGTTGTCGGAGGTTGCCGTCATGAATGGCGGCAACACTCCGATCACCTCGACAGCGTCGGCGGGGATGCCGGCCTCCTCTCCCGCCTCGCGTATGGCGGTGGCCATGATGGTGGCGTCCGCGGCCTCGGCGCCGCCGCCGGGAAAGCCGATCTGACCGGCGTGGTGGCGGAGATGCGCGGTGCGTTCGATGAAGAGAAGCGGCAGGCCCTCCTCCCTGCTATCGAAGAGGAGCAGCACGGCGGCGGTGCGGCGGCTGCCCGGCGGCGCTTCGTGGACGACACCGAGTGGATCCATGGCGCCGCGGAGGCGCTCCAGCAGCGTGCCCATCGAGTCACTGTAGGCGACGCCGCAGCCAGGCGGATTTCAGGCGGCTGGGCGCCTCACCTCGAGGCGGAGGCTGGCGTCGAGACGACACATTGCATCGGCACGGCGCATCGCCTCGGTCACCAGTGTGGCCAGGGACTGCTCGCGCAGGTACCGCTGGGCCGCGTCGTTCTCCCGTGCGTCGGCGAGAGTCTGGTCGTCGGGGGCTGCCATCTCGTGCTCCTGGTGTTGCCGTGTCCCTTCGGCTGACGGAACCGTACGCTTGAGCGCCGTGGCATCGGTCGCGTCATGAGCAAGCATTGGTAAATGTCGGTGAAGGAGATCTGAGGTCGTGCAACACAACGTGTCAGCACGTGGTGGGGATCGGATACCGCCGCGGCCCTGCCCCCGCTGTGGCGCGCCGCTGCGCGCCTCGCACCGTGAGTACGCCGGCCGCGGTAGCAGCACCGTGGTGCTCCGCTGCGCGACGTGCGGCCACACGCTCGAAGGTTCGACGCGCAGCGACGCGGAGCGTGAGGTCCGCAACCGTGGACGGTCGAGCAAGCACCGCCCGGTCGACGAGGGCCCCCCGCCCAACCCGGTCATCGACCCCGAGCTGGCCCGCCGCCTACTGGAGGAGCTCGGCTCCTGAATTCAACGGGTTGCCTGGACCGCCTCGGCTGGCCCGGCGCTCCGCAGCGAGTGACCGTTGAACCACTCGAGCACCGCGGCGTTGATCTGATCGCGGTCGATGTCGACGCTCATGCCGTGTCCACTGCGCGGGAAGGAGCGGCGCGCCACGTCGCGACTGCAGACCAGTCGCCGGGCGATCTCCGCGGCGTTCGCCGGGGCGATGGTGCGGTCACGGCCGCCGTGGAGCACGAGCACAGGCGCGCGCACGGCGGCCAGCTCATCGCGCACCTCGCGGAGCAGGCTGGTGAACTCGTGGATCGCGCTCAGCGGACGCAGCCCATGCGAGTAGAGCTCCTCGATGGCGTCGAGGTCGTAGAGATCGATGTCGTCGCCGGGGCGATGCCAGCGCATCAGCCGGCGTGCAATGGGAATGGCGCGCGCCGCGATGCCCGAGAGCCACACAGGCGCGGCAAGGGTGGCCACCGCCGCGACGCGAAGGTCGGTGGCGGCGAGGTGCAGGGCGATGGTGCCGCCCATCGACTGGCCGGCAACCATGACCTCGTCGCAGTCGCGGGCCAGGCAGTCGAGCTCCTCTTGCGCGGACCGGGTCCAATCCGCTCGCGTGCTCGCCTCGAGCGCTTCGGGCGTCGAGCCGTGACCCGCGAGCGCCGGCCCGCGGCAGCGGTAGCCGTTGGCCGCGAGGTGCTCGCCGAGGCGGCGCAATTCCGGCGGGGTTCCCGCGAACCCATGGAGAAGGAGCACCCCGCGCCGTCCCTCGCCGATGGTCCACGGCGCGACCACGTTGGCATCGAACGGCGCCAGGCTGCGTGCGGTCATGGGCGCCCGAGTATATGTGCGGCCTAGGGGTGTTACCGTCGCGCCCTGGTGACCGATGAGGTGATGCGCGACGCGCTGGAGACGATCGTGGGGGGCGGTTGCCTGGACGTTTCGACCGCGCGCGCGGTCATGGACGTGGTCATGGAGGGGAGCGCAACCCCCGCCCAGATCGGCGGATTGCTGACCGCGCTGCGCACCAGGGGCGAGACCGTCGACGAGCTGGCGGGCATGGTGCTGTCGATGCGCGATCACGCCACCCAGGTGGAGCTGTCCCCGGGCGCCGTGGACACATGCGGGACCGGCGGCGACGGCAGCAACACCTTCAACATCTCGACAGCTGCCGCGGTGGTCGCCGCCGCAGCAGGATGCAGGGTGGCCAAGCACGGCAACCGCGCCCAGTCGTCGCGGTGCGGGAGCGCTGACGTGCTGGAGGAGCTGGGCGTGCGCGTGGTGCTCGACGCGGCCGGGGTTCGGCGTTGTGTCGACGAAGCGCAGATCGGCTTCATCTTCGCGCCCGCGTTCCACCCGGCCATGCGCCACGCCGCGGCCGCGCGGCGGGAGCTCGGCATCCGCACTGTCTTCAATGTCCTGGGACCTCTCGCCAACCCGGCGCGCGTGCGGCACCAGGCGCTCGGGGTGGCGGGCAACGCGCCCGTTGAGGCGATGGCCAGGGTGCTGCAGCTTCTTGGCCACAAGCACGCGCTCGTGTTCACGGGCCCGGGTGGCATCGACGAGCTCGGTCTCGATGGGGTGACGCGCGGATACGAGGTGTCCGAAGCCGGAATCGCCGAGCTCGAGGTCGATCCGCAGGCGTTGGGTCTGCGCGCCGCGCCTCACGCCGCGCTTGGCGGCGGCGACGCGACCACCAACGCACGCGTCATCCTCGGCGTCCTCGACGGGGAGCCCGGACCAGCGCGTGACGTCGTGGTTCTCAACGGTGCTGCCGCACTGGTCGCTGCCGATGTCGCCGCCGACCTCGCCGACGGGGTGCAGAGATGCACCGCGGCCATCGATTCGGGCGCGGGCCGCGACACGCTGCGGGCGCTGGTCGCGGTGTCGCAGGCAGCGGCGTGAGGCCGGCGCTGTCGGGCCGGCTGCGCAGTGTCGGGTCGCTGATCCCACGGGAAACCGAGTGCGTCGCCGATGTCGGCGCCGGCCACGGCGCCCTCTGTGCGGGTCTCGCCGCACGAACCAGCGCGCGCATCATCGCGACCGAGATCGCAGCGGGACCGCTGCGCGAGTTGCGCGCCAACCTCGCCGCTTGGGCTCTCACTGAGCGCGTCGAGGTGCGCTGCGGACCCGGCCTGGCCCCGCTGGCGCGTGCCGAGGTCGACGCGGTGGTGATCGCGGGCGTCGGCGCGACCACGATGCTGAACATCGCGGACAGCGCTCCTGCGCACGGCGTGCGCTGGCTGATCCTGCAATGCATGCAGCGTGACGAGCTGGTGGCGCCCTGGCTTGCCGAGCGACGCTGGCCGGTGTGCGCAGAGGACGTGTCCATCCAGCGCGGCCGAGCCTACACAGCGCGCCTGGTGGAGGTCATGGCGTGAGTCGCGGCGGCGACCTCCTGCGCCTGCAGGAGGTCGACACACGTCTGGGCCACGATACCCAGCGACTCGCCGACGTCGAAGCACAGATCACCGGCGACCCCGAGCTGGAGCGCCGCCGGCGCGCAGCCCGTCGCTCCCATCGGGAGCAGACCGCCGCGGACGCCGAGCTCGCCGTGCTCGAGAACGCCGTCGACGCCCTCCGCCAGCGGGCGCGTGCACTCGAGAAGCACCTGTACGACGGAACTGTGCGCAATCCGCAGGAACTCCTTGGCATGCAGCACGACCTCGAGTCGCTACGCCAGCGGATCCACGCCGAGGACGAGCAGCTCCTTGCCCTGATGGAACGCGCCGAAACCGCGGCCGCGGCGGGCCGCGAGGCCAACGCTGCCATCGTGGATCGGGAGCTGGAGCGCGCCGACCATGCGGGTGAGCTGCTGGAACAGGCGTCGGCGATGCGTGCCGCGGTCGACCATGGTGAGCGCGACCGCACAGAGCTGGTGGCGACGATTCCCAGTGGCGACCTGGCGCTCTACGAGCGACTCGCGCGCCGCGTCCAGCCGGCAGTGGTACACATCGTCTCCGAGAGCTGCGGCGGGTGTCACATCCCTTTCGCGAACTCCGAGGTCAGGCGCATCCGCGTCGCCGAGGACCTGGTGCAGTGCGCCGGCTGCGATCGCATCGTTGTCCCATGACCGCGACGGTGGTGGCATACACCGACGGCGCCTGCTCGGGTAATCCCGGGGCGGGGGCATGGGCCTACCGACTCGAGTGGCCGGACGGTTCGACCGAGGAAGCTGCGGGCGCGGAGCCGATGACCACCAACAACCGCGAGGAGCTCAAGGCGGTGCGCGAAGCGTTGCGCGCGGCGCGCGCTCGCATCGGTGACGACGCCGAGTGGCGCATCGTGGTGCGCACCGACAGTCTTGGGGTGATCAACTGGTTGACACGGCAGTGGAAGCGCAAGGCCAACCTCGACCTCTTTCCCACCATCGACCCATTGGTCGACGCGCGCGTGCGCTTCGAGCATGTTCGCGGTCACAGCGGTGAGCCCGGCAACGAGCGCGTGGACGCGCTGGCGGTCGCTGCGGTGGCGCGACAGCTGGCTGGCAGCGCCTTGCTGTCGCCGCCGCAGGGTGAGCTACCCCTGTAGCGGGTGGCGCCTGGTGGGGAGCGTGCAAGCCGGCCTGTAAGCCGGGTTCTGTCCCCGCCGCTCTTTTCACGGCCCGCGGGCCGCCGCTCCCCGGCGGCGGGGGACGGCCATCCATCTACGACGCCGGTTGCCCGGCGCCTGCAGCGGCCCGACCCGGGACATGGGGCGAGCAACCCTGGACGGCGAACCGTCCGTCCCTGTTCGG